>JACQPS010000097.1 GCA_016207445.1 Gemmatimonadota bacterium
CTGGGCGCATTCGGCGGGCTCGCGCTGCTGCCGTTCGCGTTGCTCGCCACCGTGCGCGTCGTGCGCGGGCCGCGGCTCCGCGAACGCGAATCATCGGAAGACGACGACGCGTCGGCAGACGACGGCGCCTGCGCGGACGACGTCGCCCCGGAAGACGACGCGTAATCATCCACCGCTGCCTGGAGCCGGTCTATTCAGGTGCGACCAGTGGCGGAGCCCGCGCCCGGCGCGGCGAGCCTGGAGCTCGTGCGCCGGGCGCAGCGCGGGGACGGGGAAGCCTTCGACCGGCTCTACGAGCTGAGCGTGGGCCGCGTCTACGCGCTCTGCCTGCGCATGTGCGAGGACGCGCGCGTGGCGGAAGAGCTCACACAGGACGTGTTCGTGCACGCCTGGCAGCGGCTCGACACGTTCCGCGGCGAGAGCGCCTTCTCGACCTGGATGCACCGGCTGGCCGTGAACGTGGTGCTGCAGGAGCGGCGCAGCGCCGGACGGCGCGGCCTGCGGCTGGAGCTCACGGATGACCCGGAGCGCGCGGGCGCGCTCGCGCCGCCGGCTTTCCCGGACGAGCGCATGGACCTCGAGCGCGCGATCGCCACGCTGCCGCCGGGCGCCCGGCTCGTCCTGGTGCTGCACGACGTGGAGGGCTACAAGCACGAGGAGATCGCGGCCATGACGGGTGCCGCGGTCGGCACCGTGAAAGCACAACTGCACCGCGCCCGCAGGCTGCTGCGGGAGCGTCTCGAGCCATGATGATGGAGCACCCGATCGAGTCCCGCTTGCATGATTACGTGGACGATGCGCTGTCTCCGGCCGAGCGCGGCGCCATCGAAGACCACCTCGCCGAATGCGCGAGCTGCCGCGAGCAGGTCGAGCGGCTGCGCGCGCTCGTCGGCGCCCTCGCCGCGCTGCCGCGCGAGGTGCTGCCCACGCACGACCTGCGCCCGGGCATCGCCGCGCGCATCGCGCCGCGCCGGCCCGGCCGCCTGGCCGAACTCCTCGCCCCAAAAAGTGCAAGCACTTTTTGGGGGCCCTTCGCCGACCGCACGCTCTGGTCCGCGCGCGTGCCGCTGGCCGCGGCGGCGGTGGTTCTCGTGGTTCTGTCATCCGTGCTGACGCTGCTGCTGGTCACGCCGATCCGAAAGAAGGCGGCGCAGGTCCAGGCGCCGGCAGCGCAGACGGCGGAGGCGCCGGCCGCTGTGCTCGCCGAGTTCCGCGGCGCGGAGGCCGGATACCTGCGCGCCATCGGCGAGCTGGAGTCGGCGCTGGGCACGCGCGGCTCGCAGCTCGCGCCCGAGACGATCGCGATTCTGGAGCGGAACCTCCGCATCATCGATGCGGCGCTCGCCGAGTCGCGCGCCGCGCTGGCGCAGGCTCCCGCGAACCCGGAGCTCGCGCGCATCATCCTGTCTACGTACGAACAGAAGCTGGAGCTGCTGCGGCAGGCCCAGCGCACCATTGGTTGAGGCCCTCATGAGAGCGATCGCGAGCTGCGCCGTTCTCCTCCTGCTCGTCAGCGGCCCCGCGGCCGCGCAGCGCCAGGTTCAGGACGGGCGACCCCTGGAGCCCAACGGCTTCGTGCGCATCTTCCATCTCACCGGCAGCGTGCGCGTGATCGGCTGGGACCGGGACAGCGTGGCCGTGGCGGGGAAGCTCGGCGCGGCCGAGCGCTTCGCCTTCGGCGGCGGCCGCACGGGAGTGAAGATCGGTATCGAGCCCGGGCTCGAGGCGCCGGAGCCGGCGCCCGCATCCTACCTGGAGGTGCGCGTGCCCGCGCGCAGCCACGTCTGGATCAAGACCAGCACCGGCGACATCACCGTCACCGACTTCTCCGGCACGCTGGACGCGTACACCGTGACCGGCTCGATCCGCATCGCGGGCGCGCCGCGCGAGGTGACGGCGGAGTCCATGGGCGGCGATGTCGAGGTCGACGGCGACCTGCGCTGGCTGCGCGCCAAGACGGCGGGCGGGGACATCCGGCTGAACGGCAGCGGCGACGACGCGTCCGTCAGCACCGTGAGCGGCACGATCGTCGTCGCCAGCCGCGGCTTCCAGCGCGGCCGCTTCGAGTCGGTGGACGGCGACATCCGCTACGACGGCGCGATCCCCAGGGGCGCCGCCCTCGAGTTCCTCAACCACAGCGCGCAGGTCGAGCTGGTGCTGCCGGCGCGCGTCTCCGCCGAGTTCTCCATCCACACGCTCCACGGCTCGGTCGAGAACGAGTTCGGTTCCTCGCGGCTGGTGACCGCGCGCGATCTGCAGGGCAAGCAGCTCACGTTTACCGTCGGCACCTTCGACGGCACGCGCGTGGAAGTGCGGAACTTCAAAGGCAAGACGATTCTTCGAAAAAAGCCGTAGAACGGACGTGTACGAGTACGTGTACGAGTACGTGCACGCGTACGTGAGACACCCGTGCGTCCGCCGATCTGCCAAGCCCATCCGTTCACGTGAACGTACTCGTACTCGTACTCGTACACGGTAGTCAGTAGCAACGAGAGCCTTGCCCCTACCCGCCTCGCGAATATACACGTAGAATGCCGTAGATTCGCTGCATCTTCCCCCCTCGCGA
>JACQPS010000128.1 GCA_016207445.1 Gemmatimonadota bacterium
GCCGCTGGACGCGCGCTTCCGCCCGAGTGCGCCGGAGCCGCTGGCCACGCGCGCTGCGGTATCGGCCACGCGCGGCGCAGGGTCGCCGCCTCGGCGCTACTCTCCCTGGGCCACGCTGCTGCCGCGCTACTGGCTGCCGGTGCTGAGCCGGGACGCAGTGGCGGGGAACTTCTACGGCGCCTATACGGCCGGCCAGGACCTGGTGGGCCGGCACGCGTATGAGGGGTGGCTGGCGTTCGCGCCCGACGACGGGCACGTGCAGGGAGCGGGGCAGTACACCTATCGCGGATTCGGCAATCCCGTTTTCGGCGTAGAGGTCTCGAGCACGCTGGAGGGCGGGCTCGCGCCCGTCCGGAATCGCCCGGATACGGCCGTGGCCTTCCTGCTGCGCGAGCACGACATCGCGCTCTTCGCCACGCTGCGGCGCAGCCGCTGGCGCTCCGCCGCCGCCTTGACCGCGGGCGCGGACTACTCGGTCGATCGCCTCACCTCTACGGATCCGAAGTTCGGCTTCTCCGACCCGGAGGACGAACTGCTCGGGGCGTTCGCCTTTGGCAGCTTTGCTTATTACCGGGTGCACGCGTTTTCCGTCAGCCGTGAAGACGGCTTCACCGTCTTGCTCGGCGGACGGCGGCGTTGGGAGCGAGGCGCTACCGACATCCCGAACGGCGTGGGAGCCGATGCCGGTTACTCCGAAGCCACGGGCCGGATCACGGCCTACCGCGCGATCTCTCGCCTCGGCTTCGCCAACCAGGTCCTCGCTGGACGCGCCAGCGCGGTCCTGCGGACGGGGCCGGGCGCGGGCGCACGCGCCGCCGACATCGGCGGCGCACCCGGATCGGCGGCCGCGCTGCTTCTGGGCGAGCTCGGCGGAGCCGGCCCCTTCCTGCCGCTGCGCGGTTTCCGCGACGGCGTTCGGGCCGGCACCCGTGCCTGGACCGCGAGCGTCGAGGCCCGGCTGCCCGTGGCAATCGTTGGCCGTGGCTTCGGCCTCTGGCCCGTGTTCCTCGATCGGGTTTCCGCCGCCGCCTTCCTCGACGCTGGCGACGCATGGTGCAGCGCCGCCGAGGAGCAGCAGTTGGCGTTCTGCACGCGCGACTTCATTGACAGCGCCAGCATCCCCTCGACCGGGGCCATCCTGCTCGGCGCCGGCACCGAGCTCGCTCTCGACTTCTCGCTCTTCTACTCGGCGCCGCTCCGACTGCGCGCCGGTCTGGGTTACCCCGTGCGCGGCCCCGGCGACGAGCCCGTGGCGTACCTCCAGTTCGGCTCCTCCTTCTGAAACATCGACCCCGATCCCTATCCCGATCCCGATCCCGATCCCGACAAACCGCCGCTCTGGTACGAAACCTGTACCTCCTCTCGGCAGGAGAGGTCAGCGAAGGGAGAAGCCATGGCCGGCAAGCGACCCGACCAGTACCGCATTGCACCCGCCGAGGGTGGCGCCACTGATTACAAAACCTATCCCAACCGCGCCGAGGAAGGGCAACACCAGCACGAGCTCTACGGCCGCGTCATGAAGGGCGCCAGGGCCGCGCAGCCCATGCCGCCCGCCGTCCCGGAGCCCGCCGCCGAGCGCGGCCGGGCGCGCGAGCTCGAGCGCCAGAAGCGCGTCCGCCGCCACACCCACAAGAGGCGCCGCCGCTAGCCTCGCGCGCCGCCGCCGACGCCGCACCGCTGTCGGTCGCGAGTTCTCCCGGCGTCGGGCTCGCGAGGAGGCGCGTGCGGGCCAGCGCACGCCCCGTGCACTCCTCTGGACCCGTCCGGCTTCGCCCTCCTTTCGGGCACCGCAGCCATCGCTAGCGCCCGCCTGGCCCGAAAAAAATCGTGCTGCCAGGGCCATTTTCGCGGAGCCGCCGACGCCGCTTCGGGGTATCAAATCGCAGCGGCCCCAAGAGGCTTGACCACAAGATGTCGGGGTCTTAGAATAGAAGCCCCACTACATATAGGGGCGATCCGGCCCCCAAAAGCCGCAGCAGGAGTCCGCAAGTGGAATCCGATCAGGGATTTGCCCGGACAGCGTCATCATCTTCGTCTCAGGCGCAGAGGAACGCCATGAAGCACACCGCCCCCGTCGACGCGCGCCCGGCCGTGGAGCCGGAGCCGCCGCTGCCGGACGATCTGCCGCCGGCGGATCTGTCGGACAACGCGCGCATCATCCTGGCCCGCCGCTACCTGCGAAAGGATGAGAGCGGCCGTCCGATCGAGGAGCCGGAGCAGATGTTCTGGCGCATCGCGCGCGTGATCGCCGCGGCGGACGCGCATTACGGCGCGAGCCCGAAGGCGGTGGAGGCGCTGGCGCGGGAGTTCTATCGGCTGATGGCCACGCGGCTGTTCGAGCCGAACTCGCCCACGCTGATGAACGCGGGTCGGCCTCTGGGCCAGCTGTCTGCGTGCTTCGTGCTGCCGGTGGCGGACGCGCTCTCGAACGGTGCCGACGGCATCTACGACACGCTGCGCGCGATGGCGCTGGTGCACCAGTCGGGCGGCGGCACGGGCTTCAGCTTCAGCCGGCTGCGTCCGAGGGGGGACGTGGTGCGCTCGACCATGGGCGTTGCGAGCGGCCCCGTCTCGTTCATGAAGCTGTACGACTCGTCGACGGAGGTGGTGAAGCAGGGCGGCACGCGTCGCGGCGCCAACATGGGTATCCTGCGCGTGGACCATCCGGACATCCGGGAGTTCATCACCTGCAAGACGGACGTGACGCAGGTGACGAACTTCAACATCTCGGTCGCCGTCACGGATGCGTTCATGTCCGCACTGGAGCAGGGCGAGAAGTACCCGCTGGTGAACCCGCGCACCTCGGAGGTGGTGGGGTGGGAGGACGCGCGCGCGATCTTCGACCTGATCGTGGAAGGTGCGTGGGCCACGGGCGAGCCCGGTGTGTTCTTCGTCGACCGCGCCAACGACTATAACCCGGTGCCGAAGCTCGGGGGCTACGAGGCGACGAATCCGTGCGGCGAGCAGCCGCTGCTGGCGTACGACGTGTGCAACCTGGGCTCGGTGAACGTCGGCGCCTTCGCCCGGACCGATGCGCCCGCGGACGCGCGGCCGGAGGAGAAGATCGATTGGGACGGGCTGCGCCAGGTCGTGCATCTGTCCACGCATTTCCTCGACAACGTCATCGACGCCAATCAGTACCCGCTCGCGGAGATCGAGGCGCTGGCCCAGCGCATCCGCCGGATCGGCCTGGGCGTCATGGGGTGGGCGGACCTGCTGGTGCGCGTGGGGGTGCCCTACCACAGCGAGGACGCGATCGCGCTGGCGCGCCAGGTCATGGGCTTCGTGGACGAGGAGGCGAAGCGCGCCTCGGAGAAGCTGGCCGAACAGCGCGGGGTTTTCCCGGCCTGGGCAGAGAGTATCTGGGGCCCGGAGGAGACCTGCGCCCGCGCGCTCGACGGTTCGCGCATCCGCCCGTTGCGCCCGCTGCGCAACTGCAACGTGACCACCGTGGCGCCGACCGGCACGATCTCGATCCTCGCCGATTGCTCCGGCGGGATCGAGCCGCTCTTCGCCATCGCCTTCATGCGCAACCAGGCGGGCGTGCTCATGCCGGACGTGAACCGGGACTTCGTGCGGCTGGCGCGCGAGCAGGGCTGGTACTCGGAGGAGCTGATGCAGCGCATTGCCGAGGACGGGCACCTGCACGGCCCGGAGGTCCCCGAATCGGTGCAGCGCGTGTTCGTGACCGCGCACGACGTCACGCCCGAGTGGCACATCCGGATGCAGGCGGCCTTCCAGGAATTCGTGGACTCGGCCATCTCGAAGACGTGCAATTTCCCGCGCGAGGCCACGCCGGAGGACGTGCGCGCGATCTACCGGCTCGCCTACGAGCTCGGGTGCAAGGGCGTGACCGTGTACCGCGATGCCTCGCGTCCCGCGCAGGTGCTGTCGACCGGCAGGACCGCGAAGGAAGTGGCGGGCGTGAACGGGACGGCGGCCGACCTGGATTCGCAGGTCGCGGATGCGCGCGAGCGCATCCATCGTCTGGAGCACGAGAACGAGGAGTTGCGCAAGCGGGTGGACGAGGCGGAGAGCGGGGTCGTGAAGCGTCGCACCAAGCGAACGCGGCCCTCGGTGCTGCAGGGCACCACGCGCCGCATGCCGAGCCCGCTCGGCGACGTGTACGTCACCATCAACGAGGACGAGCAGGCGCGGCCGTTCGAGGTGTTCGTCACGCTGGGCAAGGCGGGCGGCGCGGCCATGGCGGATGCCGAGGCCATCGGCCGGCTCATCTCGCTCGCGCTGCGCAGCGGCATCGGCGTGCAGGCGGTGATCCAGCAGCTGCGCGGCATCTCGTGCGACCGCGCCGTCGGTTTCGGCCCGAACAAGATCCTGTCCGTGCCGGATGCCATCGCGCAGGCGCTCGCGCTGCGCGAGCAGGAAAAGGCGGGTGTGCAGCAGGAGCTGCCGATCGCGCTGCCGCAGCCGGCGCCGGTCGAGGCGACGACGCCCGCGCCCGCCCCCGAGCCGGAGCGCTACGACGCGAGCGAGACCTTCATCGGCACCTGCCCCGAGTGCGCGGCCGAGCTGCGCTATGCCGAGGGGTGCATGAGGTGCGACGCCTGCGGCTACAGCGAGTGCGGCTGATGGCTACGACGCCCGCCGCCGTCGAGGCACCCCCCCGGGCCCCGATCTGGGAAGACTTCGTCGACATCTTCTTCGATCCCCGCGCGGTGTTCGAGCGCCGGCGCGACGGGCGCTTCGTGCTCGCGCTACTGGTGCTGAGCGTTGCCGTGGCGGTGCTTTTCTTCGCCGCGCAGAAGGCGCTCGCGCCCGTCTTCGATGCGGAGTTCGCCCGCATGTCGGCGCGATTGATGGCAAAGAACCCGCAGCTGACGGCGGAACAGGTCGGGCGCATGCGGGAGATGGGCGAGACCTTCGGCGTCATCGGCTTCGCCGTCGTCTTTCCGGTTGCGATCCTGGTGGGCGGGCTGATCCTCTGGGGCATCGGCAAGCTGTTCGGCGCGGCCGTCTCCGTGGGCGCGGCCGTGATGGTGGCCACCTACTCGAAATTCCCGGTGCTGGTCCAGCAGCTGGCGGGTGTGGCGCAGGGGTACGTGCTCAGCCCCGAGGCGCTGGACGGCCACAACCGGGTCTCCCTGGGGCCGGCCCGCTTCTACGATCCCGACGTCGTCTCCCCCATGCTGATCGCGCTCGCCGGGCGGCTGGACCTCTTCACGCTCTGGTCCACGCTACTGGTCGGGTTGGCGCTGCACGTGGTGGGGAAGCTGCCGAAGCGGGAAGCGTTCCTCGCCGCGGGCGTGTTCTGGGTGCTGGGCGCCTTCTGGCCGATCCTCGGGGCGCTGCGGCAGGGGTGAGGACGTTGGGCCGGCCGCGCGCGGGCCCGGCCGGCGTCGTCTAATTTACGCGCCTGAACCGGATCTCCAGGCGAGCGTCCCCGTCCGTCTCCCATCCGCCGCCACCACCCCTCCGCGTCTTCGCGCGCCTCTTGCCCCGGCCCCCGGGCCGCCCTAGCCTATCCGCCCCCGGAGGCGGACTCATGAGAATAGCGATCGATCCGATCCCGGTCGTCGTGGGCATCTATGCCTATGTGGGGGAGATTCTTTCGCGCACGGCCCAGCGGCGCGAGGGCGAAAGCGCACAGCCACTGGCGCGGCGGTACGCGGGGAAGCGAGGCGATGCCGATCGGGAGGTGCAGCGGCTGGTGCGCGCGCTGCACGCAGACGTGAAGATCGCCGACAAGCTGCTCAAGAAGACGGCGGATGTGTGGAAGATCTCGCAGGAGACGGATCTCGTCGATCTGGTCGTGCAGGCACGCGGCGACGAGCCGCAGCCGCAGGCCTACGTCCTGCTCCAGCCCGCGCAGATTCGCGAGCTGCTGGCCACGATCCGCACCGCCGCAGCCGGGGCGGGCGAGTCGGAGGAGACGCTCGAGCAGCTCGAGCGGGCCGCCGATGGGATCGAAGCGCGTCCGAGCGAATACCTCACCTTCGGCTTCGACCCCTGGGGCGTCTGAGCGGCGCGGAAGCGCGTGCTCTGCGCTTGCTCCCGCACCCGCCCGGGCCGGGCCTGCTTGGGTCCGGCGACCGCGCGCGCTATCTTAGGGGCGGACGGCAACCGGCCGCTCGCATCACCGAGCGCCCGCACCACGACACCCCACAGGCAGGAAGGTGAGTCGTGTCATCCGGCCCCGCACATCCCCGCATCACCATCCATCGCCCCATGCAGGTGCGCTTCTTCCACGAGC
>JACQPS010000101.1 GCA_016207445.1 Gemmatimonadota bacterium
GAATGATGATTCTCGCGGTCCTAAGATTCATGGTAGTCCCTCTATTGTTTCACACATCCCGGGGCTCAAGTCGGTGGGCAACGCCGACATCCGCCAAGCCTACCAGCAATACGCGGACCGCAAGCTCCTGGCCCTCGGCCTCGAGCTGCCCGACGAGCGCAAGCACCGCCGGTTCCTCTGACCGGTGGACACGCGCCCCTACCGGCGCGGCGAGGGAGGGGCCCCGGGAAAGGGCCTTTGAAATTCCTAATGATCCGCGGCGGTAGTCTTCAGCGCTTCCAGTTGATGCCGAACCAGGTCCGCAGCCCGCGCAGGCCCTGGAGGGTCAGCACGAGCGTCCTCTCCTCGCCCACGCGGCGCACCCAGCGCAGATCCAGGCACTGACGGGCCACCGCGGCCCCGAGCGAGCCCGCAAGGTGCGGTCGACGCTCGCTCCAGTCCAAGCACTGGCGCGCGAAGGCCCGCCGCTCCCCGCGGATCTTCTCGACATCGACGCCCAGGCGGCCCAGGAAGCGCGTGCCGGCCGGCGTCAAGAGGAAGTCGCGACCCGACGGCTTCAGGACCCGACGGCGCACCATCGCCTCAGTGACGCTGACCCCGAGCCGCCCCGCGAGATGGTCGTAGCAGGTCCGGGCCAGGCGCAGTCCGTCGAGCGGCGCCTCGGAGGCCCTCGCGCGAGCCCGCGTCGGCGACACCGCCATGAGCGCCTCGACCGCGTGCCCGACACTCGGCGTGGCCAGGCGGAAGTAGCGATGGCGACCCTGCCGCTCCATCGCGAGCAGGCTCGCCCGCAGGAGCTTGGCGAGGTGGCTGCTCGCGGTCTGCGGCGTCACGCCGGCGCCGTAGGCCAGCTCCTTCGCGGTGCGCGCCCGCCCGTCCATCAAGGCGGTGAGCATGCGAGCGCGCGCGGGATCGCCGACGAGGGCGGCAACCACCGCAATGCTCACCTCTGCATCCATAGTTCGATGGTAGTCGATCTATTCATGGTTTACAACCGTACCGCACCCGCGCATTGTCGGGAGCGGCATGTCGGACGAGCCCGGGCCGTACCGCTGGGTGGTGGTCGGCCTGTCCACGGCGGTCAACGCCCTCGCGTGGGCGGCGCGATCCACCTTCGCCCTCTTCTATGTCGCCATCCTCGAGGAGCTCGCCTGGGGCCGCGGCCCGACCGCGCTCGGCTACTCGCTGAGCTGGCTCTGCTTCGTCGGCTTCGCGCCGGTCGCGGGCTGGCTCCATGACCGCTGGGGCGCGCGGGCCGTCGTGGCGACCGGCGGACTGGCTCTCGGTCTGGCCCTGGCCCTCACGGGCCAGGTGACCTCGCTCACCCAGTACTACGTCTGCTTCGGCGTCCTGGGCGCGGCGGGCATCGCCGGCATGATCATTCCGTCCACCACGGTCGTGACGCGCTGGTTCGTGCGGTCGCGCGGGACCGCGATGGGGGTGCTCAGCACCGGCGGACCGGGCAGCGCCGTCGTCTTCTACCCGGTAAACGCCTGGCTCATCGCCACGCTGGGCTGGCGCGCGGCCCTCGTCGCCTTCGGCGTCATGGTCGCGGCCGTGACCATGGCGCTGACCCTCCTCTTCCGGGATCCGCCGACCGACGAGGCGCGCGACACGGTCGGGCCCGCGGCCAAGCCTCCCGAGAGGGCACCCTCGACGGGCGAGACATGGACGCTCCGCCGAGCGCTTCGGAGCAGCCGGCTATGGGCCGCATTCACCATGACCGCGCTCGGAGTCATCGGCTTCCAGATCATGGCGACCCACCAGGTCGCTCACGCGGTGGATCGCGGCTTCGAGCCCGCCACGGTCGTGTGGCTCTTCGCCTTCGGCGCCGGATGCATGATGGCGGGGAATCTACTCGGCGGCTGGCTCTCGGATCAGGTCGGCCGCGGATGGGTCTTCGCGCTGGGCTCGATCATCGCGATCGTGGGCATCGGCTGCCTCGCCGCTGTCGGAGGCCCCGATGACCTGCCGCTCCTCCTCCTCTACACCGCGTCGGGAGTCGGTTTCGGCATGCGCATCGCCCAGCTCTCGGCGATCCCGGCCGACGTCTTCTCGGGTCCGCATCTGGGCACCATCCTCGGCGTGGTCCAGGCGGGCGGCGGACTGGGTGGGGCAATCGGACCCTTCCTCGGTGGCTGGCTCTTCGACGTCACCGGCAGCTACCGGCTAGCCTTCGTGGCCGCATCCATCGCGGTCGCGGGATCGGCTGTCGCGGCGTGGCTCGCCGCGCGCCAGACCGTCCGACCGCTGGACAGATCCGACCCTTGACTCATGGCCCTCGGCCTCGAGCTGCCCGACGAGCGGAAGCGCCGCCGGTTCCTCTGACCGGTGGACACGCGCCACGACCGGCGCGGCGAGGGAGGGGCCCCGGGAAAGGGCCTTTGAAATTCCTAATGATCTCCGTCTGGAGACAGCGAAGCTTGGCTTGCGCCCGGTGAAGCAGCGGGCTATGTTCGGGCAGCGTTACAAGGCGGAGGCTGCGGTCGGCTCAAAGATGATGATCTCCGTCCAGGTCCTGCGCCCAGGCCCACTCGGCGTCCGGCGTCGCTCCTGCCCCATGCTCCAAGAC
>JACQPS010000102.1 GCA_016207445.1 Gemmatimonadota bacterium
CGCTCGGGCCGGATGGGCGCATCTACGTGCTCGCCAGAGGCGCGAGCGGCGCCGCCGACCGGTTGGTCGTGCTCGATCAGGACGGGATCTGGGTCCGAACGGCCGGCGTGGCGCCGGCAGGCGCCATCTTCGCCGATCGCGACGGGCGCCTCTACATCGTCCGGAAGGATGGCGCGCTGGCGAGAACCGGCGAGCCCGAGCGCGCGCCCTTCCCCGACTTCGAGCTGCCCGCGTTGCTCGAGCCGTCCATCATCCGGCTGGAGGAGCTGCGCGGGAAGATCGTGGTCCTCAACTTCTGGGCGAGCTGGTGCGGCCCGTGCCGGCAGGAGATGCCGCTGCTGGATGCATACGCCCGCGACGCCTCCGGGGACGGCGTCGTCATCCTCGGCCTGAACGAGGACGTGGACGCCGACGATGGCCGCGCCTTCGTGCGCCAGCTCGGCGTGACCTACCCGAACGCCGAGGGGCGCGGCCGGCTCAAGGAGAGGTACCGGTATCGCGGCCTGCCCTACACGGTCGTGCTCGATCGCGAGCTCAGAGTGGTGAAAGCGATCTACGGATTCGGCGGGAGCATCGAGCCGATCCGGGCCGCGGTGACAGCGGCGAGTGGCGAGTCGCTACAGCCCCGCCTCCGCCAGGACCAGCAGTAATACGCGCTGGATGCCGGCGGCGCCGTTGCGGTTCAACCACCACTCGCCGGGCGCGTGCGTCAGGCCGTCCACGCCGCCGCGGCCGACCGTGATCGCGGGCACGCCGAGCGAGATCGGGTAGTTCGCGTCCGTGGAGGAGCGGCGGAGCCGCGGCTCGCCGCCGAAATGCCGCACGGCCGCGAGCGCGCGCTGGACCAGCGGCGAGCGTGCATCGGTCTCGCCGGACGGGCGGTCGCCGACCAGCCTCAGGTCCATGGTGAGTTCGCCTTTCTTCGCGCCGGCGTTCTCGAGCTCGAGCGCGCGCGCGGCGACGCCGCGGAAGATCGAATCGATGCGCTGGAGACTCGCCGGGCTCTCCGAGCGCATGTCGACCTCGATCCAGCCCGTGGACGGGATCGCGTTCACCGAGGCGCCGCCGCCCGTGCGCCCCACGTTGTAGCTGGTGCGCGGCCCGGACGCGGTGAATGCGGCTGCCGCCTCGTCGAAGAGCGCGATGGCGCGGCCGAGCGCATGCAGCGGGTTCGCGGTGCCGAAGGCGCCCCAGGAGTGGCCGCCCGGCCCCCGATACTCCAGGCGGTAGCGCCGGGAGCCGAGCGCCTGGTTCGTCACCTCTTCATCGCCGCCGCCGTCGACCGCGATCAAGGCGTCGATGCGCGGCCCGCCCTGCCGGAACAGGTGCTTCACACCGCGCAGGTCGCCCAGCCCCTCCTCGCCCACCGTACCGATGAAGAGCACGTCCGCATCGGTGCGGATGCCGGCCGCCTGCAGGGCGCGCAACGCCGTGAGCACGAGCACGAGGCCGCGCGTGTCATCGGCGATCCCCGGCGCGAACAGCGTGTCGCCCCGCTGCCGCACCGTCACATCGGTCCCGGCCGGGAACACCGTATCCAGATGCCCGGCGAGTGCGACCGTGCGCCCACGCGCGCGGCCGCGGCGCAACGCGAGCACGTTGCCGACCTCGTCCAGCCACACGCTGTCGGCGCCGGCATCCCGCAGCAGCTCCGCGTACTTGCGCGCGCGTTCCTGCTCCTGGAACGGCGGCGCGGGGATCTGGGTCAGCAGGATGTGGTCGGCGTGCGTGCGAGGCTCCGCCTCCTCGATGAAGCGAAACGCCGAGCGCACGCGGGAGTCCGAGGCGATGTGGCGCAGCTGGAGGCAAACGCGGTCCCCCGGGTCGCACCGAGTCTGAGCGGCGACTCGCGCGGGCAGGAGGACGGCGAGCAGGATCAGGCTGGCCATCGCGCGGCTGACGATTCGGGACATCATACCTGCGTGCTGGCGGTGCTGGCGATTCAAATGACGCTTGGAATCCCCGGATGATGAGCTCACGACCCGGAGGTCGGATCCGGCGCGCTCGGCGCGGTGCGCGCGTAGTCGACGCTGAGCGGGATCTCGGACTTCAGATCGTTGTCCACGAAGACGACGAAGGTGTACCCGCCGGTCTTGCCCAGCGTGAGATTGTTGATCGTGACGATTTGATTCGTGGCGATCGGCTCGCCGGGGTCGCCGCCTCGCGGCGTGAGCTCGCCCTTCAGCTCGAACACGGACTGGCCATCCGGGTCGTGCAGCCGGATCTCCACACTGTGCGCCCGGTCGCGCTCCGCCGGGTGCGCCTCCAGGCGTAGAATGAACTGCATCTGCGGGTGGACGGCCGGGAGCTGGGTCACGGCGATGCGGTCGAAGATGCCGAGGATGTTGAGCTTGCCTTCGGTGGTTACGTTGGCGTAGTCCGCGAGCAGCGCGAGCCTGACCTGCATCAGGAGGCGCGCTCCTCTGGCGCCGCGTCCTGCGCGCCCACGGGCGGCCGGCCGAGCAGCAGGTCCACGGCATGGCGGAAGCTCGGGACGCGCGGAAAACCATCGGCGATGGGATCCACCCGATCGAACTCCCACGGCTCGGCGACTTCCACCAGAATCGCGCGCATGCCAACGGCGAGCGCGGGGTTGATGTCGCTGCGGATGCTGTTCCCGACCAGGCAGGCCAGCTCCGGGCGCGGCACGCCGAACTCGGCGAGCGTAGCCCGCAGGTCCTCCGCGGATTTGCGGCGCGGAATCCGCACGCGCTCCGGCGGCAGGATCTCGAGCACACCCACGGCGCGGACGCACTCGAGCTGATAGGCGGCGTTTTCGGCCTGCGTGTAGAGCACCGTCGGGAGCGCGGCCGCCAGCTCGCGCAATGCGTCCAGCGCGCCCGCGAGCGGAGCGGGCGGGCCGGCCACATCGCGTGCGAGCGCGGCGCACGCCTCCGCGAGCGCGGGGTCCGGCTCCGCGCCATGCAGCGCGCACAGCCGGAAGTACGTCTCCCGGAACGACGGCTCGAGCCGGAACGGCCCGAGGCCGTGCAAGTCCAGCATCTCTGGGTCCACCTCGTCGTGGTGCACCCGCCGCGACAGCTCCTCTGCGAAGCCGGCGCCGGCCAGCAGCTCGAACAGCGCGCTCCGCGCCCGCTGGAACCGCGGCGCGGTGTCCACGAGCGTATCGTCGAAATCGACGAGCACCAGAGCGGTTCTGGGTGTCATGGCGTGAGAGCGGGTGCGATCGCGCAAAGCTGGAGGCGGAGGAGGATGGAGTCAAGCGCGGCCCGGGCTTGCCCCGTTTCCAGGGCGCCGGTAGCCTGCACCTCATGCGCGAGCGCGTGTTCGGCCGCACCGGCTGGAGCATCACGGAGATCGGCTATGGCGCCTGGCAGATCGGCGGCAACATGTGGGGGCCCGTGCCGGAGGCGCGGGCGGAGGCGGCGCTGCACGCGGCGCTTTCGGAGGGGATCACCTTCTTCGACACGGCACTGGTCTACGGTGAGGGCCGGTCGGAGCAGCTCGTCGGTCGCGTGCTGCGCGAGAGCGGCGCGCGCGAGCGGGTGCGCGTCGCCACGAAAGTCCCGCCCATGAACATGGAGTGGCCGGCGAGCCCGAAGGCGCGGCTGCGGGACGTGTTTCCGGCGCGGTGGATCCGCGAGTGCGCCGAGCGCAGCCTGCGCAACCTGGACATCGGTCCGATCGACCTGCTGCAGCTGCACGTCTGGACCGACGCCTGGGCGGATGACCCGGAATGGTACGACGCGCTCGTCGAGCTGCGCGATGCGGGAAAGATCCGTGCATTCGGCGTGAGCGTGAACGACCACGATCCCGCGAGCGCCATGCGCGTCGCGCGTTCCGGTCGGATCGACAGCGTGCAGGTGATCTACAATGTCTTCGACCAGTCGCCCGAGGCCGAGTTGTTTCCGGTCGCGCGAGAGATGAGCCTCGGCGTGATCGCGCGCGTGCCGCTGGATGAGGGCTCCCTGACCGGACGGCTCCGGCCGGACACGAAGTTCTCCGCCGGAGACTGGCGCGCGCACTATTTCGGCGGCCAGCGGCTGCGCGAGACGGTCGAGCGCGTGGAGCGGCTCCGGCCGCTGCTCGAGCGGCCGGGGCAGAGCCTCGCGCAGGGCGCGCTCCGTTTCTGCCTCGCTCAGCCGGCCGTCTCCACGGTCATCGTCGGGTCGGCGACCCCCGAGCACGTGCCGGACAACGCCGCGGCCTCCGAGCTGGGGGCGCTCGACACGGATACGCTGCGCGCGTTGCGCGCGCATGCCTGGCCCAGAAACTTTTACGATTAGCGCACCCTCGGCATCCCACAGTGACGAGGCACGATCGCGAGCGGAGGCTCTTGTGGCTGGACGGCCGTATGTCTTGAACGAGACGACGTGGAAATCCGTCGAGCGAACGAGGTACCAGGTTGCCATCCTGCCGTGGGGGGCGACCGAGGCGCACAACTACCACCTGCCCTACGGGAGCGATACGCTGGAATCCGAGCACATCGCGGCAGAGGCGGCGCGGCTCGCCTGGGAACAGGGCGCGCGCGTCATCGTGCTGCCGACCGTCCCGTTCGGCGTTCAGACCGGCCAGCTCGACATTCCACTCTGCCTGAACATGAACCCCAGCACGCAGGCGGCGCTGCTCGCCGATGTTTCGGCCTCACTGGAGGCGCAGGGGATGCGCAAGCTGGTCATCCTCAATGGACACGGCGGGAACGACTTCCGCTCGATCATCCGGGAGCTCCAGCCCAGGACGCGCGTGTTCCTGTGCACGCTCAGCTGGTACTCGTGCCTGGATCCACGCGCGTTCTTCCGGGAGCCGGGGGACCACGGCGGCGAGCTCGAGACGAGCCTGCTGCTGCACCTCACACCGGACCTGGTGCTGCCGTTGAAGGAGGCCGGCGCAGGAGCGGAGCGCCGCTTCCGCATCAAAGCGCTGCGCGAGGGGTGGGCGTGGGCGCCGCGCAAGTGGCGGGAGATCTCCGCGGACACGGGCGTAGGCGATCCGAGTGCCGCGACGCGCGAGAAGGGAGCCGCTTACTTCCAGGCCGTAACGCAGTGGATCGCGGGGTTCCTGGTCGAGCTGGCCGCGGTCGATCCGGACGCGCTATACGAATAGATCGGCGCTCACGGCCGCCAGGCTCCGCGTGCGACGGCCGGCACGAACGCGTCCAGCCCCGCGGGCGGGAACTCGAGCGTCCGTCCCTGCTCGGCGCTCTGGTACGCCGTCATCAGGAGCTGCACGACCTCGAGGCCGTCGGCGAACGTGAGGCGCGGCTCCTCGCGGCCGAGGAATACGCGCGCGAAGTGCCGATCCTCCGCCTCGTAGCCGTAGGCGACGGCCTCGTTGGCGACGACCGGCATGAGCCCGACCTCCGCGTTCTGCTTCTCGACCAGGTCCTCGCCCGTCTTGCCGCGCACCTCGCGGCTGAAGAACAGCTTCAGGCCCGTGTCGAGCGAGTTCCACGACAACGAGTACTCGGGCCCGAGCAGCTCGGCGGAGAGGCGGAGCCCTGCGCCGACGAAGCTCCAGGACGTGGTCGCCTCGCCCAGCACGCGGTAGCCATCAGTGGTCTCGAACTCGATGACGACGCTCGCGAAGTCCTCGGCGGGTGACTTCGCGTAGTCGACGTCGCTTCCCATCGTCTTGGAGAGCCGCTGCGCGTATTCCGGGCGCGTCCATTTCAGGCTGGCGATGTGCCCGGTCACGCGCACCGGACGCACCGTCGCGAGCGGCTCGCCCGGCTTGGTCAGCAGATCGCGCACGACCAGCGCGGAATGGCACATCATGTCGTTGAGCACGCCGCCGCCCTGGAGCCGCCCCTGCCAGAACCACGGCATGTGCGGGCCGCTGTGCTCTTCGGCGGCGCGCGCGAGGTAGGGGCGCCCCGTGAGCGCCGCGCCGCGCGCCCAGAGCAGCGCCTTGCCGCGCTCGACCTGCGGCGCGAAGAGCTGGTTCTCCAGATAGCCGGTCCGCAGCCCGACCCGTTCGACCAGCTCCACCAGGCGCTGTGCCTCGCCCACATTGCGTGCGAGCGGCTTCTCGCAGGCGAGGCCGCGCAGCTCGCCCTTGCCGCTGTCCAGCGCGCGCACGATCTCCTCGACGTTCTCGACGCGGACGTGGTTCGGCCCCGTCAGCCAGATCGCGTCGATGGCGGGATCCGCGACCATGTCCGTGATCGAGCGGTACGCCTTCGCCTCGCCCACGGCGAGCTCCCGCGCGAGCGAGGCGGCGGCCTGCGCGTTCCGCGCGCTCGGGCTCCACACGCCGCGCACATCGGCATCGCGCACGCCAACCCAGCCCTGAATGTGGAAGCGCGCATTGAAGCCGCTGCCAATGAAACCGACGCCGAGCCGGTCGTTGCTCATTGAGCCGCCTTGAGGTCGTCGTAGCTCACGCCCAGGTGCTTCAGCGCCTCGTCCGGGCAGCCGTTCCACTCCACCACGTAGGTGTTGCCCATGTAGCGCAGATCGGCCACGCCCATCTTGCTGGACCAGAAGCCGGAGGCCGTGAGGTCCCGGAAGCTGTTGAAGAAGGCGACGCCGTGGCTCAACTCCTTCCGGGCCTTCGCCGGCCACGCGATGTCGTCCAGGATCGCGCTGCGCTGCTCCGGCACCAGCTCGACGAACGGCTTGCCGAAGCGCTCGCCGCTTTCGGCATCCAGCCAGCGCAAGCCGCCCCGCATGGACGTCTGCATCGACGGCCGGTCGAGCATCATGAAGTCCATGAACTCCGGGACACCGGCGTCCGTCGCGCTGCCCGAGCGCTCGTCGCGCGGGATGATCAGATCGACGAGCAGGCGCACCGTGTGCCACTCGTGCGGGGTGAAGAATTTCGGCAGGTATCGCTTCTGCTGCCGCAGCGCCCGCTCGGCCGCCACCGCAGCCCGCTCGAGCACGTCAGCCGCCGGCGTCTCCAGCGCCGTCGCGAGCGGGATCATGGCCATCATGCCCAGCGCCTCGCGGCGGGACAGCGCCGCGCTGTTGCCCGGCCGGTCTGCGCGCCCGGTGTCCCCGGTTTCTGGACCGGTTTCTCGCCCGGCCGTTTGCCCGGCTTCTTGCTCCGGCTTCACAGTGCCCCCTGCTTCATCTGATCGGCAATGTACTGGCTCGTGCGGAGCGAGAGCGCCAGGATCGTCCAGGTCGGGTTCTTGTCGGCCTGGGAGACGAACGGCCCGCCGTCCGCGACGAACAGGTTCTTCACGTCGTGCGCCTGGCAGTACGGGTTGAGCACCGACGTGCTGGGATCGTCTCCCATGCGCGTCGTGCCCAGCTCGTGGATGATCTCGCCGCCGCGCGCGAGGCCGTACTCTCGGTCGGGCCCCGGCATGGGGTCGAACACGGTGCCGCCCATCTCGGCGATGATCGCGCGGAAGGTCTCCTGCATGTGCTTCGCCTGGTTCAGCTCCTGGTCCGTCCACTTCCAGTGGAAGCGGAGCACCGGGATCCCCCACTTGTCCACTACGTTCGGGTCGATCTCGCACCAGCAGTGCTCGTTCGGGATCTGCTCGCCGCGCCCCGCGAAGTGCACGGTCGCACCATAGTAGCGCCGGTAGTCGTGCTTGAGCTGCTTGCCGTAGCCGCCACCGGGCGGGTAGCGGTGGATGCCGCCCATGAAGCCGTAGCCGGGCATGTTTCTCCCGCCGCCCAGCTCGATGTGGTAGCCGCGCGCGAAGTCCCTGGTCTTCCCCTCCAGCCACCACGGCACGTAGAGGTGCATGCCGCCGACGCCGTCCTCGTTGTGCGGCACGTGGTCCATCAGCTTCGGGATGAACCCGGACACGCCCAGGCCCGTGGTGTCGGTGAGGTACTTGCCGACCAGCCCG
This sequence comes from Gemmatimonadota bacterium, assembly GCA_016207445.1. Classification (GTDB taxonomy): domain Bacteria; phylum Gemmatimonadota; class Gemmatimonadetes; order Longimicrobiales; family RSA9; genus JACQPS01. Next base: position 7,772 of record JACQPS010000102.1, read on the forward strand.
CTCGAGTTGGCGAGCCCGTCGGGGAAGCGCGAGGACTTCGAGTTGAGCAGCAGCCGTGCGGACTC
>JACQPS010000110.1 GCA_016207445.1 Gemmatimonadota bacterium
CTCCGCGGCCGCGGCCCGGGGCGAGCCCGTTTGCATAACCTCCTCAGGAGTCCCAACCTTCTACATCTCACGCAGAGGACGCCGAGGGATACGGAGAGGCGCAGAGAGGATCTTGTATTTGCTTCGTCGTACTCTGCGACTCTCAGTATTCCCCTGCGCTCTCTGCGCGAGATGATGTGATGCCTGCGTGCCTACCCCCTTCCATCCGCCTGAAGGTTACGGTCGACCCGGGACAGGACCTCGCCTCAGTGATCGGAAGTCCGCTCCCACCCTAGCTGCATGGTCTTGAAGACCGGGTGAATCCTGGATGAAGCCTCATTCACGATGCCTTCATTGCCGCTTCATTCGACGCGTCGTAATCTGCCGTCAGCCGGCTCGAGTCAGCGGCCGGGCGGACGTTCTTGATCAGGAGGAGTTATGTCGCAACGGAAGACGAACGGGGCCGTGCCGCAGGGGCCGGGCAAGGGCAACGTCAAGCGCGGCAAGTCCTCGCGCCGGAAGCGAACCGCCTTCGGAATCCTGGCGGTGATCGCGGCCGCGCTGTTCGTACTCGTCTCGAACCGAGGGGCGGGCGCGCACCCGAAGCCGCGCCCGGATGCCTCGGCGGAGGACGTCGTTCACCACTCCCATTACGACGCCTACCCGCGCATCGCATCCGTGTATCGCCAGGCCGCGCGGGTCCCGCAGGTGCTGGACGGCTTGCACTGCTACTGCGAGTGCGCGAGTCATTCCGGGCACTACTCGTTGCTGGACTGCTTCAAGAGCGATCACGCCGCCAGCTGCGACATCTGCCTGACCGAGGCCGCGCTGGCCGACGACCTGAGCCGCGAGGGCAAGAGCCTGGATGAGGTCCGCGACGCCGTGGACCAGCTCTATGGGCGCTGAAACGGTAGACCCACGCCGCAGAGCGCTGCGCAGGGCGGTGAGATTCGCGGCCGTTCTCGCGGCGCTCCCGATCGTGCTGGTGCTCCAGGCGGGCCCCGGTAACGGGAAGTTCGATCCTGAAAGCGACCGCGCCGTGCGCGAGGCCGTTCGGGTGGAGCTGCAGGAAGCGGCTGCGCCAGCGCCGCTCGCGGGCATGAGCGCGACACGCCTGTTCGCGCTCCGGCCGCTGGACGAGCGCAAGCTCGGTCGGCAGGCCGCCACACCGGAGTACCATCAGTTCCGCCACCGCTGCGCCGCGTGTCACGAGCTGCCGGACCCCGCGTTGCATGGGCCGGCGGAGTGGGGCCGGGTCGTCGAGCGGATGCGCGCGAACATGAACGCGGCGGGTATCCTACCCCTCCAGGACCCGGAGCGCGACGCCATCCTCAGGTTCCTGAGGCGCAACGTGGGTCAGGCCCGGGAATGAGGAGCGGCTCGGGCTAAACCGCGGCCGGCGCGGGCAGAGGAAACCGCACGCGGAACACGGCGCCGCCGCCATTGCGGTTCGCGGCTTCCACCCGCGCGCCGTGCGCCTCGGCGAGTGCGCGTACGATCGCCAGGCCCAGGCCGGTTCCGGAGGCGTTGCCGCCCGGCGTCCGGGCCGGATCCGCCTGGTAGAAGCGGTCGAAGACGCGGGGAAGCGCCTCTGCCGGCAGGCCGGGGCCGGTGTCCGCAACCTCCAGGACGGGCGATCCCTCCTCCGTTCCCACGCGCAGCGTGACCTGCCCGCCCGCGGGTGTGAACTTGATCGCATTGCTGAGGAGGTTCCATACCATCCTGCCGACGAGGTCTCCGTCCGCGTACGCCGCTACGGGCTCCAGCGCGTCCAGTTTCAGCTCGATCCGCTTCGCCCGCGCCTCGTGACGGAGTCGCTCCGCCACATCGCGCGCGCACGCGGCCAGGTCCGTACGCGTGGCTCGCATCTCGAGCGCGCCCGCGTCGGAGCGCGCCAGCGTGAGCAGGTCCTCGGCGACCCGAGAGAGGCGCTGCACCTCCTCGAGCGCGCTGTCGATCACGCGCTCGTACTCCTCGGGGCTGCGCGGACGCCGCCGGGCCAGCTCCAGCTCACCCCGCAACGCCGTCAACGGCGAGCGCAGCTCGTGACTCGCGTCTGCGGTGAAGCGGCGTTGCGCCTCGAACGCGGCCGCGAGCCGCTCCAGCATCGTGTTCAGCACCTGAACCAGACGCTGGTACTCGCGGCTGTCGGCGTAGGCGCTGATGCGGCGCTCCAGCGTGCCCGCTTCGATCGCTTCCGCCTGGTCGATGATCTCGTGCACGGGGCGCACGGCGCGTCCCGCCAGCCACCACGCGCCCAGGAAGGTGCCGCCCGAAACCGTGAGGGTGATGCCGAGCAGGAGCAGGAGCACCTGGCGCAATGTCCGGTTTCTCGCATGCAGCGGAGCCGCGATCTGGAGCACGTGCGGCTGGTGCTGTTGCCCGAGCCGCCCGAGCGGGTAATAGAGCGAGCGAATGGGCAACCCCTGGAACACCTGCTCGGCCCAGGCGAGCTTGCCCGCGACGGCCTGGCTCAGCGCCTCGCGGTCCAGAGGCAGGTCCGCCGTGATGTAGCGCGTGCGCAGCAAACCCTGCCCATCCTCGTTCCACACCTGCGCGAACCGGTTCAGCTCCCGAACCTGCGCCGCCTCCTCGGGCGTGAGCTCCCACTCGTGGAAGCGCATCTCGCCCGAGGGTGCATCCGTGACGGATGCGGCCTGGATCGAGGCGACATTCAGCAGGTTCGCATCGAGCTGCCGGTCCAGCGTCTCGCGCAGGACGACCAGCGTCAGGGCGGACAGTGCAACGAGCCCCGCCGCCATGGTAGCCGTGAAGCGGACCGCCAGCCGGAATCGAAACGAACGGATCACGAGGGCGCTGCGCGGCTCAGGATGTATCCGACGCCCCGGACCGTATGCACGAGAGGCGAACCGCCGGCCTTGCGCAGCTTGCGACGAACGTGCCCGACGTGCACGTCCACCACGTTGGTCATGGGATCGAAGTGCAGGTCCCACACCTTCTCGAGCAGCTCGGTGCGTCGGATCACGCGGTCGGGGTTCAGCAGAAAATACTCGAGGAGCTGGTACTCCTTGGGGGTGAGGTCGAGCTCGCGGCCGGCGCGCGTCGCCACGTGTCGGAGTCGATCCATGGCGACGTCGTCATAAACGAGCTGTTCCGTTCGTCCCGCGCCGCCGCGGCGCAGCAGCGCGCGCACCCGCGCCAGCAGCTCGTCGAAGCTGAACGGCTTCGTCAGGTAGTCGTCCGCACCCGCGTTCAGGCCCGCGACGATATCGGCGGTCGAGTCCCGGGCCGTGAGCATGAGGACGGGCACGCTCTTCCCCTTCGTGCGCAGCTCGCGCACGATCTCGTAGCCGTTCTTGCCCGGGAGCATCACGTCCACGATGAGTGCATCGTAGTCATAAACGTGGGCATTGAGCGCGCCTTCGATGCCGTCCTTCGCCACGTCCACGGCGTAGCCGTCCTCGCGCAAGCCTCGCTCGAGGAAGCTCGCGACTTTACGGTCGTCTTCGATCACCAGAATCCGCATCGGCACCCCTGCCCGGCCCGCGAGGCGCGCGCGCGCGGCGTCGCTCGGCGGCGGCGGCACCCGGGCAATACGTTCGGATGGTTACTGGATTGGTACCCGCCGGGGCAGGCGCGTTCCGCGCCTCGTCGAGGCTGCTGGAGCCTCGCGGTCGCCGAAGCTGCGTGGCTGCATCACTCCGGAAAGTGGTCGCAGCCCGAGGGCGCGGCGCTGGTGGCCGCGCTGACCATCGATTCGTGAACACCGACGGCTTCCGCGATCTCGTGCAGCACCTCTTGCTCCGCCTCGTCCACCCGCCCATCTGCGCGTGCGATCACGCCGAGGTCGCGCATGACCTGCGCGCGCCGCAGCGGCGGCACCAGCTCCTTGACGTCGCGGATCCGGCGGTCCAGGTCGGCCCGCAGCGCGTCGGGGCTCACCCGCGGCGACACGGATCCGGGGCCGAGCAGATTCTCCAGCGCCTGGATCGTCTCCGTGGAGATCTTCCCCGAAGCGGCGGCGATCAGCACGCCACCGGCGAAGAGCAGGCGCCGCATCGCCTCGGCCGCCTCGGAACGCTCCCGGAGGTAGCTCGGGTCCATGACGCTCAGGAGCTCCTGGGTCTGCGCTTCCAGCTCGTGCCGAGAAGCTGGCGGCGGGCACTCACTTCTTCGGCCGTCTTCTCGAAGCGCTCGATGGCTTCGCGAATCTGCTGATCCCGCAGCAGCCGCTCCGCGAGATCGCGGTCCGCGCCCGCGCGCAGGTCTGTCCCGTTCGTGAGCACGCTCGTTACCTCGGCGCGCGCGTCGAGATCGTGGGCTGAGGGGAACGCGCGGCGGCTCACGGCACCACGACCGCCCGGACTGCTTCACCGCTCCGCAGCGCATCGAACGCCTCGCCGATGCGCTCGAGCGGAAAGCGGTGCGTCACCAGCTCGGCGAGCCGGAGCCGCCCCTGACGGACCAGCTCGATGACGCGAGGGTAATCGGTAGGCCGGCAGCCGAGCGAGCCCAGCACCTCGATCTCGCGGAACATGACGCGGCCGGCGTTGAGCGGCAGCGTGTCCGGGCTGTAGCCCACGAGCACGAGCCGGCCGCCGGTACGAACACAATTGAACGCAAGGGTCTGGGTGGCCGCCGTGCCGACGGCCTCCAGCGCCACGTCGGCGCCGCCGTCGGTGATCCGGCGGACTTCCCGGTCGAGCCGCTCCGTCTCCGCCGGGTTCAGGACGACGTCGGCCCCGAGCCGCCTGGCCCACTCCAGCTTCGAGGGCAGCCGATCGACCGCGAGCACGCGCGCGCCCAGCGCGGCGGCCGTCTGCACCAGGTTGAGCCCGATGCCGCCGCAACCGACCACCAGTACCCAGTCGCCCGGGACGATGCGGGCCCGGTGCACCAGGGCATGATACGGCGTGGTCAATGCGTCCGCGATGATCGCTCCCTCCAGGAGCGGGATCTCCGGCGGCAAGCGGAACACGTCCTTGCCCGGCGCCACCACGTACTCGGCGTAGCCGCCGTCGACGTGGTTCCCGAGCATGATGCCGTGCTCGCAGATGTTCTCGCGCCCGCTGCGGCAGAGCGTGCAGCGCCCGCACGTCAACACGGCGGCCACCAGCACCGGGTCGCCCGCTCGGAACCCGAGCCCGCCGTCACCCGCGGCGGCCACCGTGCCCGCGATCTCGTGCCCCAGGATGAGCGGCGGCGCCTTGAAGGTAGGCGTGCCGTGATCGATGTAATGCAGATCGGTATGGCAGACGCCGCACGCGGCCACGCGCACCAGCACTTCGCCCGGACCGGGGACGGGCGTCGGCATTTCCTCGACGCGCAGCGGCTTGCCGGCGCCGCAAAACACGGCCGCCTTCATGCCTTCCTCTCCTCTTCGCAGGACACGGCTCAGGCTCCAGGCACCGCGTCCCCGACGTCGGCCCGGGCCGGCGAGCGGACCTGCGCGAGACGACGCCGCCCCAGCGCGGCGGCGCCGATCGCGCCCGTGAACTGGACCAGCGGCTCCGGCGGGACGTTGACCGCCGCGCCCAGGTGCGCGCGCAGCACCTCCGCCATCTTGGGGAAGCGCAGGATCCCGCCCACCAGGGTGAACTCGGGCTCCATCTGCACGCGCTTCATGAGCTGCACCGAGCGCGCGACCAGCGAGACCATCGCGCCGTGCATGATGTCGGCCGGGTGACGGCCGCTGGAGACGTGGTTGATCACCTCCGACTCCGCGAACACGGCGCACACGCCGGAGATCGGAACCGCTTCGTGCGAGGCGGCGACCAGCGCGCCGATCTCCTCGATGGCGTAGCCGAGATAGCGCGCCGTCTTCTCGAGAAAGGCGCCCGTGCCGGCCGCGCACTTGTCGTTCAGCCGGAACGAGCGGACCTTGCCGCCGTCGTCGAGCCGGCTCGCCTTCATGGTCTGGCCGCCCACGTCCAGCACCGTACGCGTGCCGGGAAAGAAGAAGCGGGCGCCGCGCGCCTGTGCCGTCAGGTCCGTGATCTGCACGTCGCGGAACGGGACCTGATAGCGGCCGTAGCCCGTCGAGACGGTGTAGTCGACGTCGTCCCGCTCGAGGCCGGCCGCGGCCAGCGCCTCCGCGTACGCCTGCTCCGCCGCCTGCTCCAGCCGGAAGCCGGTCTTGTGCATGGCGAGCCCCGCGATCCCGCCGTCGTTCAGGATGGCCGCCTTCGTGTACGTGGATCCCACGTCGATCCCGGCGGTGATCACGCGGCGCCTCCCGGGACGCTGGCCGTCCGGCCCTCGCGCACGCGGTCGCGGGCGAAGAGCGCCGCACCCAGCGCCCCCATGTAGTGGGACTCCTCGCTCACGTGCAGCGCGTGACCCAGCAGCTCGCTCAACACGTGCACCATGGCCGGATTGCGGGCGACTCCTCCCGTGAACGTGACCGCCTCCTCGATCCCGACCCGCGTGAGCAACGCGATGGATCGACCCGCGATCGAGCGGTGCACCCCCATGAGGATGTCCTCGATGCGCTTGCCACGCGCGAGCCAGGACAGCACCTCGGACTCGGCGAAGACCGTGCACGTCGTGCTGATCCGGACGGGGCGCTGCGCCCGCAGCGCCGTCGACCCCAGCTCGTCCAGCGGGATCTCCAGCGCGAACGCCGCCGCCTGCAGGAACCGGCCCGTCCCGGCTGCGCACTTGTCGTTCATGCAGAAATCCACGACCTCGCCATCGGGGCGGACCCGGATCGCCTTGGTGTCCTGGCCGCCCATGTCCAGGACGGTGCGCGTGTCCGGAAACAGGTACGCCGCGCCGCGCGCGTGGCAGCTGATCTCCGTCACCTGCGCGTGCCCGAACGTGACCCGGTAGCGGCCGTAGCCCGTGCCGATGATGAAGCCGACGTCGGCTTCCTCGATCCCCGCCTCGCGCACCGCCCCCAGGAACGCCTCCTCCGCCGCAGCAACCACGTTGGCGCCCGTAGCGATCAGGCTGCGCCCCGCGACGCTGCCGTCCCCACGGATCACGATCGCCTTGGTCTGCGTCGAGCCCACGTCGACGCCAGCCGCGTAGATCAAGGTCTCACCCCATCGCTCGGAGTTTGCGGGACGCCAACCCCTCGAAGAACGCATCCACCCGGTTCTTGAGCTGCGCCTCCGAGACCACGCGCCGGTCCATCATATCCGACTCGAGGTAGAGCGTCATCACGTCGCCGCGCGCCCGCATCAGAGCGATGCGGCCGTCGGCGAGGCCAGTGGATACGGTCCGGCAGCTCTTGACCGGGTGATAGACAATGCCGTCGAGCGCGTAGTCGTCCACCGCCGCCACCAGCGCTCGGTCCTGGAACATCATGCTGTCGACCGCGTGCCGGACGCTCTGCAGCACGCCTTCGGCCAGGCTCTCGATCGGGCGGTCGAGGTCGTACTCGACCCCGAGGTCCAGCCCGCCCGAGGCGAACCAGAGATACGAGGAGGAGACGAAGTTGCCGCCCCATTCCGCGAACAGCTCGTAGAAACGGCGGAAGATGGGGTAGCAGGGGACACCCACGAAGAAGAGGCGGTAGCGCTCGTCGGGGAGCGCGCCGATTCCGCGCGCGACCTTGTACTCGGTCTCCTCGATCAGGTCGCGGAAGTAGGCGCTCCCTTCCGGCGTGCCGCGCAGCGCGTTCAGCACGCCCAGATAGATCGTGCCCTCGAGCAGCGCGTTGAAGGGCGCGGGCCGGGCGCGATTCAGCTCGAGCAGACGGCGCCAGCCGCGGATCATCTCGTTGGTGAGCCGCAGCACCTCGCGCAGGCGGTCGAGATCGAAACGCGTCGCTGTGATCCGCTCGCACAGGCCGATCAACTCGCGGATCTGGTGCTCCACGTAGCGGCGGTCCGACTCGAAGTCGGGATCGCCGGGGCGACTGTGGTGGTGCGCGTGCCGGGAGCTCGGCACATCGAGCGTGAACACGCGCGTGCCGTGCATCCGCTCCCAGATCTCCGCCCACTTGATGTAGGTGCTGCACGCCGTGGTCAGCACGGCCAGGGTGGGGCGGGGGATCCGTCCCATGGGATGCGTCCCCCCGCGGAGTTGCACCGCCACGTCCGCCTTCACGTAGCCGCATACGTCCGGCGAGTAGCCGTAGTCCTCGGCCGCGCCCAGGTAGTCGTGGGCCACGCGCCGTACCGCCGTCTGCAGCGAGTTGATCTCCGGGAACACGACCGGCAGGTCGAAGGCGCGCAGCACTTCGGCCATGCTGCCCATGACGAAGACGTACGCCGCGTCACCACCGCGCTCGGCGGTGTCGCTCAGCTGCTCGAACCAGGCGCGGATGAGGCGGCCGCCCTCATTCGTCCCGCGCCCGACGATCGTGTCTGTCGCTGCCGTACCCATTGCTTGGCTCCGCCTGTTCGTGCCGGTGCTGTACGGCTGTGGCTGCGCCCGTGCGTTCGCTTCTTCTCTTCTGTGCGTTCGCTTCTTCTCTGTGGTTCTTCGCGCGCGTGTGCGCGCGCGCATCCTCGCGAAGCCGCTAAGTGTCAATCAAACAAAATGTTCTCTACGAAGGTCTCGAGCTGCACTTGAAGGTGCTCGAACCCGGTCATCCGCTCCTCGAACTCGGTCACGAAGTAGGGGATCTTCGCCTCGTCCAGGGCGCGCGCGTACGCGACCTGCTCGTCCAGCCCCGGCTCGCACATTTTGGCGGCCGCGATGATGGCCGCCTGCGCCTCCGCGTTCCGGATGCGGCGGAGTAGCATGCGCTCTTTCGGTTTGCGCAGGTCGTGCTGGACGGGGCTGTAGGAGGACTTTTCGAAGTACGCGCGCGCCAGGTTCAGGAGCGGCTCGCCCGTGGTCGGCACATCGCTCGTGATCCACCGCAGCCCGATGAGCAGATCGTCATCGACCACGTAGCACGATTGGCCGATCACGCGCAGCAGGTCCAGCGGCGGCTGCTCGCAGTACCCGCCCTCGAAGACCACGCGAACCTTGTCCTGCGGGCGGCTGGAGCGGGCCTGGATCAGCGGCAGCGCCGCCGTCAGTACGCGGTTGTGCGTTTCGCGCGGCACGAGACCGCCCAGGGCCACCAGGGCGTAGGCCTCGTCCACCGAGAGCAGCCATGGCGTACGGCGCTTCACGTCATAGAGCTCGCGCAGCAGCCAGCGGTTCTGGTTGAAGACCTCGATCGACTGGCGCAGGTCCTCGGTGCTGACCGGTCGGCCCGCCAGCTCCTCGAGCTCCGCGCGCAGCCGCCCGTACTCCTCTCGCAGGTAGTACGGCGCGGCCGCCGTGTTGGCGTTCTGTGGCAGGTAGAGGATGCGTGCGGGGTAGGGCAGGTTGCGGCCCCAGATCCCGGCCAGGTTGCGCGCGGCGTCGCAGATCGGATGCGTGACGAACAGGTCGAGCGGCAGCCGCCCGCTCAGGACCAGCTCGAGCGAGCTGCGCAGGATCGAACACAGGTAGGAGCCGAAATGCGAGTCCGCCTGCCGCGACTCCACCTGTCCGCCCCGGACCTTTACCGGAAGCAGTCCCGCAGCGTGAGCGATCTCCTCCGGGAAGTAGACCTGGAAATGACCGACGACCTTCCCGCCCGCTGCGCGCCAGCGGTGCACCGTCGGGTGTTCGGGGTCCTCGACCAGCTCGCGGCAGCGCTCGAGCAACGCGTCGAGCGGCAGTCGATCCCAGCGCTCCGGCGGCTCCATCA
>JACQPS010000108.1 GCA_016207445.1 Gemmatimonadota bacterium
AGTCAGGGGTCAGGGTTCAGGGGTCAGGGGTCAGCCGACCGGATACCTGATCCCTGACCCCTGATCCCTGATCCCTGATCCCTGCAGTTAACCCGCGATCTTCATCTCCACTTCCGCCCGCGCCGGCGTGCGGCTGCGGCGGATGGCCGCGTCCAGCACTGCGAGCTGGATGCGCGCGATGGCGGCCTCGGAGATGGCACGCGGCGGCGCGTAACGCTCGGTCGTGGGCAGCAGGACTTCCTCGACCCAGGCGGGGGCCCCCGGCCATAGGAAGACGGAGTTGGCGCGCGCGGCGGCGGCCACGAGCTCGCCCCGCTCCTCCGCGGACACGATGACGAGTTGAGCGCGCGGGACCGTCAGGCGAACGAGCTCGAGCGCGCGGCGGACCTTCTCGGCAAGCACGGCGTTCCCCGTTACGACAACGCAGCGGCCGCGCGTGGCGCGCCTGCGCAGTTCGCGCAACACCTCGGGCGCCAACGCGGTCTCGATGATCGTCCGTCCGGGCGAGACCAGTGCCACGTCCGCGCTGTGGTAAGGTGTGGTGACGATCAGGGGCGCATCCATCAGCGCGGGGTCGCCCGGCCGGAGCTCTTCCAGCAGGTAGGGCACGGCATGCAGGTCGAGTCGCTCGCGTAGCTCGGCGGCGAGCGCCTCGGCCTGGTTCCAGTTGCATTCGACGACGGGGAGGCGCAGGCGTTCGACCTCGGCCACCTCCTCGATCACTCGCAGGATGCTGCCGGTGCCCAGTCCGAGGGCACGCGCTCCCTCGTAGGTGTGCTCCAGCCACTGCCGCTGCAATCGTTCGAGCGGCCCCGGCGGATCCGGCAGCGGCTGCGCGCACAGGTAGATACCGGAGCGGGGCCGCACGCGCACCAGACCCTCTTCCTGCAGTCGCCGGTACGCCGCAGCCGCGGTCTTGCGGTCCACATCCTCGCCGTCCGCGATCTCACGGATGCTGGGAAGCCGCTCCCCCGGCCGCCAGTAGCCGAGGTAGAGACCGGAAACGATCCGGTCCCGAAGCTTGCCCAACACGGACGCGCCGGCGACCTGCTGCTTCGACATCGTCGCCTCCACCTGGCGGATGGGTGGGAGCCAAGAAGTGGCCGGAAAGGATGCAAGAAAGGTTCCACCCCCGGGAGCTGGCTTTCCCCGGGGAATGCGCGCAGCCCCAGGTGTAGATCCGCCGGAAGCGCCTACGGCTGCGGGTCCTCCTGGACGTGCGCCCGGCTCGAGGCCGCGGCGGCGACCTGGGCCATGGCCGGGTCGAGCTGCCCGAGGAGCCACTCCTCGAAACGTCCGGTGGACTCGCAGGACCCGCTGGCCGTGGCTCTCACCTCGGATGCGACGACGATGGAGCTCCCGGCGCCGCTCTCACGCACGTGCAGGCGCGAGCGGAGCGACGCGCTCCCCACCCGGCTGTCCTGGCACCGGAGGTAGAGCCGGCCGTCGCCGGGGGCCGTCACCCAGTCCAACTGGAGAACCCGGTCCTCGGGGCTGATCTCGGAAATCAGGAGATCGAGAGAGCGGGCGCCCTGAGCGAGCTCGGCCCAGACGCTGGCGGGCGGCGCCGCGATTTGCCGCGCCCGCACCGGCCGCCCGTCGAACCGATCGAAGAAGTGCAGCCCGCAGCCGGTCAGGCCCAGCACCGCCAGCACCGCCACCCGTCCAATCCTCCCCGCCATACGCCCCTCCGCCCCCGCGGGTCCGCCCCGCACCGCTGTGAAAAGGCCCCGGAGGACGTCCCCCGGGGCGTTTCTCACCCAGAGCAAAGGGTGTTCCAATCGCTCAAGTACTGCTCTTCAAGCGGGCCTCGTATCCTTCCCCTTCCAGGCGCTCCAGCAGCCGATGCCGGGGCGCCCGCGCGCGGCTGTGCTTCACGTACACTTCCCCCCGATCCGGGCGAACCAGGACGCGGGCGACGCCCTGCTCCCCGTCCAGTAGCCGGCGGATCCGCTCCGCCGTGTCCCAGTCCTTCAGTTGCCGGACGACCAGCGTGGTGGACTCCATCGCGACCTCCGGGGGGCGGGAACCCGACGGCGTATTGTGATCCGGCGCCCGGCCGGCGTCAAGTTTGCAGCCCGGAGCGGCTGGATGTGTTACCGGGGGTGGAAGATGGCCGCAAAGAGGTCGGCTCCGTGGCCGCGGCGCCGTGCCGGCCGGCGCACCGTCGCGCCGACGGCAAAGGAGACCGGGCGACGCGCATCGCCGGCGCCCTGCTGGCACGGCGCGGGCGACGCGTCGCCCTTCGTGGCAGGCGTGCCGGAAGAAGTGCCGCGCGCAACCTCGCTCGAGGCCTTGCACGCCGACATGGTTTGCTGCACGCGCTGCGAGCTGGCGTAGGGCAGAACGCAGGTGGTCCCCGGCGTCGGACGCGAGGGCGCTCGTATCCTCTTCATCGGCGAAGCGCCGGGCAAGCAGCAAGACGTGCACGGGCTGCCGTTCGTCGGCAACGCGGGTCGATTGCTGAACCGGCTGCTCGCCGACAACGGCCTGGATCGCGAGGACGTCTACATCACCAACGTAGTGGCGTGCCGCCCGCCGAAGAATCGGGCGCCGCGGGTTCGCGAGATGAAGGCGCACGCACCCTGGCTGGAGCAGCAGATCCGCCTGGTCGGACCGGATCGTGACGCTCGGCCGCGCCGCCCTCGTTTACTTCCTTCCCACGGCCAGGATCACGGAAGTACGCGGCGTGCCGCACACCATCGAGCGGGTTGGGCGCCAGCTCACGCTGCTGCCCCTGCTCCACCCCGCAGTCGCGTTCCGCGACCCCGAGCTGAAGACCGCGCTGAAGCAGGATTTCGCGAAGATCCCCGAGTTGCTGGCGCTGGTACAGCGGGCAGCATGAGCCCTCCAAGCCCGGCGGTTGAAGAAATTCTCAGCGCGCCGGCTGCGCCGCGGGCGCGGCGGCCCGTGCGCCGGCCCGCCGCGACCAGAGATAGCCCGCGACTCCGAGGAGCAGCACGCTGGCGACCTGAGAGGTCGACAAGCCGAAGGCAATCCGGTCCCCCTTGGCCCGCACGAACTCGACCAGGAACCGCTCTATGCCGTAAAGCGCGAGGAACGCCCCGAACAGCCGGCCCGCCCGGAGCCGCTGGCCCGACAGCTTCCACAGGATGCCGAACATGATCAGCGCCGCGCCGATCTCGTAGAGCTGGGTCGGGTGCACGGCCACGACCGCGGCATCCGGCACGGACGCGGGGATATCCGCGCCGACCGACCGCAGGTAGCCGGCCGTGCTCGGCGGACTGCCCTCCGGGAAGGCGATGCCGACGCCTCCGGCTCCATCCAGCAGGGGCCGCAGCCCCGCCCAGCGCGTGGTCGGCAGGCCGTAGTCATCGCCGACCAGGAAGCATCCCAGCCGCCCCACGGCGTACGCCAGGGCGAGCGCCGGTGCGGTAGCGTCGAAGAGGGGTGCCAGCGGCAGCTTCTTCCGCTTCATCTGCCAGTAGTAGGCGGACACGCCGCCTATGAGTCCGCCGTACCAGACCAGCCCGCCGCGGTTGGTCAGCTCGCCCAGGGGGTCTGCGACCAGGTCGCGCCAGTGCAGCCCCAGGTAGTAGAGCTTGGCACCCAGAATCCCGGCGATGGCGACCCACACCAGTACCTCCCAGGCGAGCTCGGGGCTGCGTCCCTGCCGCTCGAGCTGCCGGGACAGCACCCACGCGCCCGCCAGGAACGAGGCGAACATCATCACGCCGAAACTGGTGACGGCGAAACCGCCGATGCGCAGGATTTCCGGGTACATGAACGCTCCGTGTGCCGGAAGCAAAAGCTCTGGTATTATACCGAGTTAGCGGCCCAGGGATCCGGTACTTTCTAGGCCTGCGCCACGTCCCCGGAACGCGTCCAGCGCCGCACCACCACACCCACGACCGCGAGCCCCGCCAGCAGTGCCAGCACCGGAAGCAGGTAGACGGCCAGGTTGAAGCCCCGCGGCTCCGGCTCGAGCAGGATCCACTCCCCGTAGCGAGCCACGAAATACGCCTTGACCTCGTCCGGCGTGCGGCCGGCCGCGAGTTGCGCGCGCACGACTTGCTTCATCTCCTGCGCGAGTTCGGAGGGCGAGTCCTGGATGGACAGCCCCTGGCAGACCGGGCAGCGGAGCTGCGAAGCCACGAGCCGGGTCCGGGCCTCCAGGTCCGGCGGGGTGTCCTGCGCCGCGGCCGGCGCGCTGATGAGGCCGGTCAGCGCGAGCAGCGCCAGCCTGACCACGCGGCGCCGGCGCGACCGTGCCGCCCGGGCCTTCCGCGCGGCCGCCCCTGCCCCGCTCACGGCCCACCCGGCGGCTGCGGCGCCACGAGCAGGGTCTCGATTCGCTCCACCAGCAGCGCTTCCGTGACCGGACCAACGTGCTTGTACGCTACGCGTCCATCGCGCGCAATGAAGAACGTCTCGGGCACGCCGTAGAGTCCGTACTCGATGGCGGTGCGTGCGTCCGGGTCCAGCAGCGTGGGATAACTCTGCCCGCCCATGGCGCGGATCCAGCGCCGCGCGTTGTCCGGCGTGTCGTTGTACAGCACGCCGAAGAAGCGGACGCTCTCGTCCGCGTACGCCCGCGCCGTTGCCGAAAGCGGCTCGTGCTCGTCCCGGCACGCCAGGCACCAGGACGCCCAGAAGTTCAGGACGACGACGTCCCCGCGCAGTGTCGAGAGCCGGACGGTGTCCGGTGCCCGGCCGCTGGCCGGGGCGCCGGCTCCTTCCCGGCCCACGGCGCCGCCGACGTCGTCCTCCAGGGTGGCGAGCGCGAACCCGGGCGCGGGACGCCCCGGCAGCGGCGACGGGATCGCCCGTGGATCGAGCTCCAACCCGATGCGCAACAGCACCAGGACCGGCACCGCGACCGACGCCGCGACGAGCGCCCGCTGCCAATTCATCGCGCCTCCGCCTGCGCCGCGGCCGGCAACCGCTCCCCACCCGGGCTGCGCCGCTCCCGCCGCTGCGACAGCGCCAGCAGCGCCCCCGCCGCGATCACCGCGCCGCCGAGCCAGATCCAGATGACCAGCGGCTGGACGTACGCGTGAAACGTGGCCGAGGAGCCGTCTTGCTCGAACGCCAAAAGCGTCACGTACAGGTCCGCGCGCGCGCGGCTGCGCACGGCCGGCGTGGCCACCGGCTCCGCGCTGGCGGCGTAGTAGTTGAGGCGCGGGTCCAGCCGGCCCAGGCTCGTGCTCCCGCGGAGCACGGTCAGGTCCGCGGCCACCACGAAGCGCTGCGGCTCCTGGCGCGCCCACAGCCGCTCGAAGCGGAGCACGTGCCCCGCAATGGCCAGCGTCTGCCCGGGTCGCAGGGTGGCCTGCCGCTCTGTGCGGAAGCTGGACGAGGCCGTGATCCCGAGCGCGATCAGGAGCACGCCCAGATGTGCCAGGTAGCCCCCGTAGCGGCGTGGATTGGAGCGCACCAGACGAACCAGGGCGCGTGGCGGCGCCTCTCCGTGCGCGCGTCTTCGTGCCCGGGTGCCGTCCGCGAACTCGCCCAGGTTGGCCGTGAGCGCGAAGCCTGCGAAAGCGAACGCCGCCACGGTGAACGGCGCGCGCACGCCCAGCGCGAGCAGCGTCCCCGCCACCAGCCCCAGCGCCAGGAACGGCGGCACGAACTTGCGGCGCAGGAGCTGGCGCTCGGGCCGCCCCCACGGCAGCGCCGGCCCGACGCCCACCAGGAACAGCAGCGCGGCGCAGAGCGGGATGGTCATGCGGTTGAAGAAGGGAGCGCCCACGCTGACCTTCACGCCTCGCACCGCCTCGGCCGCGAGTGGGAACAGCGTGCCGAGCAGCACCGTGAAGGTGAATGCCGTGAAAAGCAGGTTGTTGAGCAGGAAGGCCGTATCCCGGCTCACCACACCCTCGAGTCGCCCGGTGCCACGCAACTCGGTGCTGCGGCCGGCCACGAGCGCCAGCGAGAAGAGCAGGACCACCGCGATGAAGGCGAGGAAGAAGAAGCCGATCGTCCCCTGCGTGAACGCGTGCACGGAGGACAGGATCCCGCTGCGCGTGAGGAACGTGCCGAGGATGGTGAGGACGAACGTCGCCACCACGAGGCTCACGTTCCAGACGCGGAGCAGCCCGCGTCGCTCCTCCACCATCGCGGAATGCAGGAACGCGGTCGCCGTGAGCCAGGGCATGAAGGAGGCGTTCTCGACGGGATCCCATGCCCAGTAGCCACCCCAGCCCAGCACCTCGTACGACCACCACATTCCGGCAATGATCGCGAGCGAGAGAAAACCCCAGGCGGTCAGCGTCCAGCGCCGCGTCAGCCGGATCCAGCGGTCATCGAGCCCCCCCGCCAGCAACGCCCCCGTGGCGAACGCGAACGGAACGGTCATGCCCACGTAGCCGAGGTAGAGCAGCGGCGGGTGTATCGCCATGAGCAGGTGGTTCTGGAGCAGCGGGTTGGGGCCCGGCCCGTCCACCGGCACCGGGAACATGCGGCCGAACGGGTTCGCCGGACCGACGAGCAGCAGGTAGAAGAAGCTGCCCACGGCTAGCAGAATCGCCAGCGCATAGGGCAAGACCGCACCCGCCTCCGCGCGGCTCCAGCGGACTGCCAGCGCGGTGTATCCGGAAAGGACGAGCCCCCAGAACAGGATCGAGCCGTCCAGCGCACCCCAGAGGGAGATGATCGTGTAGAAGAGGGGGGTGGCCCGACTCCCGACCTGGGCCACGTACGAGATGCTGAAATCGCGCGTGACCAGCGCGTACACCATGGCCAGGTTGGCCACGAGCAACAGCGCGAAGTTGGCGTACGCGGCGGCGATCGCGCTCCGCACCAGCTCGGGCCGGCGCAGGCGTGCCCCCATGACCGCGGCCGCCGCGCCGAAGACGGCGAGCGCTAGCGCGACCGCGCAGGCGCTGAGGCCGAGCAGTCGCGTCAACTCCGTTCCTCGCCGAGCAGCGTCCGATACAGATCCTGCGGCCGCTCCCCGGGCGCGGGCGGCCGGTACTCGTTCGAGTGCTTGACCATCAGGTTCGTCGATTCGAACACGCCGCCCTCGCGGTACCGGCCTTCGACCACCACGCCGATGCCCTCGCGGAACATCTGCGGCGGCGCCCCCGTCGAGCGCACGACCAGCGTTTGGGTTCCGTCCGTGAGGCGGAAGCGGAGATCGAGCGCCTCCGCGTCCCACCGGACGCTGCCCGGGAGCACCTGACCGCCCAGCCGCACCGGGGTATCGTAGGCGCGCTCGCCGCGCGCCAGCAGCTCGGAGGGCGTGAGGAAGTAGACCAGGTTCTCGCCGATCCCGCCGTAGAGCAGGAAGCCGAAGCCGCACAGCACGACGATGGCGCCCCCGGCGAGCACGAGCCGCCGGCGCGATCCGGGCGTCACGGCGTCGCCTCCGCGCCGTTGCCGTTTGCGCCCAGCTGCCGCTCCAGGCGCCGGAGCCGGACCTGCAACCGGATCGCGTAGGCGACCAGTACGACCCAGGTCAGGCCGTACGCCGCGACGATGAACCTCCACTCAGACATGCAGCTCCTCTCCCTGCGCGAGCTCCCTGGCCTCCGCCTGCGCCTCCACCAGGCGCTCCAGCCGGGCCGCGCGATAACGAAGCAGAATGAAGTACACCAGCACCAGCAGGAACGCCAGGGCGTTCAGCCGCAGCCCCAGAGCGTACGCCGGGTCCACCGTGCTCGGGCTGGACTGTACCTGGTGCAGCGTGCGCCACCACTGCACCGACTTGTAGACGACCAGCACGTTCAGCGACGCCAGGATCCCCACGGCCGCGCTCCAGCGCGCGCGCCGATCCGGTTCATCCACGAAGGAGCGCAGCGCCAGGTATCCGACCGTCATCACCAGCAAGATGGCCGTCGTGGTCAGGCGCGGATCCCAGGTCCACCACACGCCCCAGGTCGGCCGACCCCAGATCGAGCCGAGCGCGAGCGTCAGGGCCGTGAGCACCAGCGCCACTTCGGCGGCCGCCGCCGCCAGCAGATCGTAGCGCTCCTCACGCTTCCACAGGTAGAGCACGCTCCCGATGAAAACCACGAAGAACGCGAGAAAGGCCGACCACGCGGCGGGCACGTGAACGTACATGATCTTCTGCAGATGCCCCATGTCACGGTCGGGCGGCGAGGCGCTGAGGCCGAGCAGCTCCGCCCCGACCAGCGCCGCCAGGGCGATGATCCCGAGGATCTGATAGCGCCGCCGCGAGACGACGGCCGGCACGAACGACCCGGGCATGATCACTCCTCGATGACGTACTCGAACGCGAAGAAGGAAGCCACGAAAAAGATCACATCGAAGATCAGGAGCAGCCGGATCCAGCCGCCGCTCTCCTTCATGGGATCGCCGGCCAGCAGCGCGCCGGTGGCCTCGACCGCCGCCAGGAGCACCGGCACGAGCATGGGGAAGAGCAGCAGCGGCAGCAGCACCTCGCGCGCGCGCACCCGGCTGGCGATCGCGGCGTAGAACGTGCCGAGCGTGACGAAGCCGACGGTACCCAGCAAGAGCACGCCGGCCAGCCCCGGAAACGGCCGGAGCAGCGGCAGGTGGTAGAGCACCGCGGCGAGCGGGAGTACGATCGCTTCCACGAGCAGCACGAACACCAGGTTGGCGATCAGCTTGCCCAGGAAGATCGAGCGGTGGTCGCCGGGGTAGAGCAGCAGCGCCTCGAGCGCACCGCTCTCGAGCTCGACCTGATACGAGTGGTTGAAGGCCAGCACGCCGCTGAAGAGCACCGTCAACCAGAGGGCGCCCGCGGCGGCCGCGCGCAGGGCTTCCGCGTCGGGGCCGAGTGCGAACCCGAAGAGAAACAGGATCAGGGCGGCCAGGAATACGACCGCGTTGAAGTTGGCCTTCGTCCTGCGTTCGGCCGTCAGATCCTTCCAGGCGACGGCGGCCACGCGGCCAGCCTCGCGCGGCAAGCCCATCGTCAACCTCCCCACCCGGCGCTGCGCGATCCGAGCCCGGCTGCCGGCGCCGTCGCGGAGGCTCCGTTCAGCACGCGACCCGCCTGCAATTCCACGAACCGGTCGACAACCTCGGCCGCGCGCTCGCGGTCGTGCGTGGCCAGGAGCACCGCGCCGCCATCGGCGGCGATGTCGCGCACCAGCCGGTGAACCTGCCGCATCCCTGCCGCATCGAAGCTCGCGTACGGCTCGTCCAGCAGCAGGAGCCGTGGCGGCCGGAGCAGCAGGCGCGCGAGTGCCAGGCGCCGCCGCATCCCGGAGGAGAAGCCACGGACTCGCTCCTGTTCCTCATGCTCGAGGTTCACGGCCGCGAGGGCGGCGGTGATCCTGGCCGGCGCTGCGTCCATCCCCCACATGCGCAGGGCGAAGCGCAGGTTCTCACCCGCGGTCAAGTCTTCGTAGAGCCCGGGCGCGTGCGCGAGCATACCGACCTGCGCGCGCACCGCGGCCGGCGACCGCAACACGTCGCAGCCGAAAACGCGCGCGCTGCCGCGGCTCGGCCGCAGCGCGGTGGTCAGCAGGCGCAGCAGCGTCGTCTTGCCGCTGCCGTTGGGGCCGACGAGCGCCACCGCGCTGCCGGGGTCCACGCGCAGCGACACGCCGCGCAGCGCCCAGCGCCGGCCGAAGCGCCGCGCGAGCTCCACCGTCTCCACCGCAGCGACGCCGCTGTCGTCTCCGCTTTCCCGCACCGTAACCTGCTTCCTGGTTGGGCATTGCCCGTGCTTGGCTGAAGCTCAAAAATACCGCAAGCTGCGTGATGGTTCAACGGATCGCTCGCGACCCCCCGCGACGCGCCCCGGGCCGGGCGCGGCGGCCGTGGGTAGACGAGGGAGCGAGACGAGGGAGGCGCCTTGAATCGCATCGTCGGGTCAGGGCGTTACTTGCCAGAACGCGTGCTCGCCAGCGACGAGGTAGCCGCGCGCGCTGGTGTGACCGCCGCCTGGATCGTGCGCCGC
>JACQPS010000005.1 GCA_016207445.1 Gemmatimonadota bacterium
CGCTCCTCGACGACCACGGCGTCCCGGATCGCGTACTTGTCGAGGACGGCCTTGGGCAGGCGCACGCCGCGCGAATTCCCGATCGGTACGACCTTGAATTCCAGCGAGTGAGCGCTCCGTCGTCTCGATCCTGTTCCCCGGCGGACCATCGTGTAATTACTGTACCCACATCGAAGGCCGGGGTCAACGACGCGCGCTGGCGCGCTGGGCGAGCGTAGGCGGTCCGAAGCGCGGACCACCTCGGGCGTCTCCTGCTCGCCACGCCGCGCAACCGCCCGCCGCTGGCGGCGCCGGTCCCTTGCCCACCGGCCTGCGGCGAACAAGCGTTCCTCGGCTCCTTGCGTCGCTCGCGGTGCTGAGTAAAATTACTCAACGTAATGAGTAATCAGAAAGCGCCCTTCCAGCGGCCCCAGGCGGCCGAGCTCGCCCGGCGGCTGGCGGAGCCGCGGCGGTTCATCCAGGTCGTGGCCGGTCCACGTCAGGTCGGCAAGACCACGCTCGTGCACCAGGTGACGGCGCGACTCGATGCGCCCGTGCGTTACGCGAGCGCGGACGAGCCGACGCTGCGCGGCCCGGAGTGGGTTGCGCAGCAGTGGGAGGCCCTGCGGCTGGAATCCGGTACGGGCGATGGCGTGCTCGTTCTGGACGAGGTGCAGAAGGCAGCGGACTGGGCGGAGTCGGTCAAGCGGCTGTGGGACGAGGACACGCGCGGGCGTCGTCGTGTGCGCGTCGTGCTGCTGGGCTCGGCTCCTCTACTCGTCCAGCGGGGCCTGACGGAGAGTCTCGCCGGGCGATTCGAGGTCCTGCACCTGACGCACTGGACCGCCGCCGAGATGCGCGACGCCTTCGGTTGGGATACGGAGCAGTTCATTTACTATGGCGGGTACCCCGGCGCTGCCCCGCTCATTGGGGATCCGGACCGTTGGGCGCGCTATATCCGGGATTCCTTGATCGAGACGACGATCTCCCGCGACGTCCTGCTCCTGACGCGGATCGAGAAGCCAGTGCTGCTCCGTCGCCTGTTCGAGCTGAGCTGCCGCTATTCCGGGCAGGTGCTGTCCTACACGAAGATGCTCGGCCAGCTCCAGGACGCCGGCAACACGACCACGCTCGCGCACTACCTCGAGCTCCTCTCCGCCGCAGGAATGGTGACCGGTCTCCCGAAGTACGCGGGCCAGACGGTCCGGCAGCGCGCGTCGAGTCCGAAGCTGCAGGTTCTCAATACCGCGCTTATGTCGGCGCAGAGCGGCTACACCTTCGATGAGGCGCGGGCTGACCGTTCCTACTGGGGCCGTCTGGTCGAGTCCGCGGTCGGCGCGCACCTCGCGAATGCGTCGCTGGCCGGCGCCATCGAGCTCTATTACTGGCGGGAGCGCAGCCGCGAGGTGGACTTCGTGGTCAGGTCGCAGCGACTGCTCACCGCGATCGAGGTCAAGAGCGGCGCTCCGCGCGAGATGCAGCCAGGAATGGACGCGTTCGCCGCCACCGCCCGGCCGGGGCGCAAGCTCCTCGTCGGCGGCAACGGAATCGCCATTGAGGAATTCCTGTTGAAGCCGGTCGAGCACTGGGTGAGCCCATGAGCGGGAACTGACAGGGGCGGAGATTGTCGGAGCCGGCGGTTGGCTGCTGCTACTGAGCTTCTCTGGATGCCCGCCGCAGCATCTCGCGCATGAGGATCACGTCCTGGAGGTCCTGCGGCCGGCCGGCCGCTTCCTTGGAGCGCATGATGTCCGGCAGCGCGGCCGCGTCGAGATCGACGCCGAAGACCTGATAGCGGAGCGCACTCCTCTTCAGGTCGTCGTACCCTGCCGTGCCGGCGGGCTCGAACGCCACGTCCAGCCGTCCGGCGGAGGTGATCAGATTCCACAGAGTCGCGCGGGAGAGCATTGCTGCGCTGCAATCGAACGGCAGCGCGGGAACGCGCTCCGTGTAGATGCGCGCGTCCAGCTCGAGCAGAGCGGCGGCCAGTCGCTCCAGGTTGTCAGGGTCCCGCGCGGGAGTGATGTCGGCACCCGCGGTCAACCGCGGGAAGCCTTGCAGCCGGGCCGCCAGCGCGCCGATGAGGACGTAGCGGACGCCGTGCTTCGCCAGCACCCGAACGATACGCTCCGGGTCGAGCGGCGCGACTTCAGGCACGGCGTGCGATCGCCGCGAAACGGGCCACGTTCGCAACCTCTCGCAGTCGCTCCTCGGGCGAGAGCCGCAGGATGCGCGGAACGTCATCCAGCATGTGGCTCCCTTCCACGGGCCGGGGCCACAGCTCGGGGTGCAGGTCGAACCCTGCGGCCGCGAGCAAGCGCGACAACGTCTCGCTGCTCGGCGACGTCTCGCCGCTCTCGATCCGGGCGACGACGGACTGCGCCGTCCGCGCGCGCCGCGCCAGCTCGCGCTGCGACAGCCCCGCCCGCCGGCGGGCCTCGCGTACCAGACTGCCCGCGTCCCGCGTCCACGCCATGCGACCATGATAGCTGATTAGCTATCGCAACGGAAGGCCTGGGTGCCCGCGTGGTGAGCGGGACTCCGGCCGGAGGAGGGACGGTCAACGTCGCTCTTTGAGCGGCCGGCGCACGGCTGGCCGCCATGCGGCCCGGCCCGTAGATTGCCCGCGCGATCCGGCCGCAGCCGCCCCGCTCGCGAGCTTCCTGGCGACGTCGCCCACCGGTCCTCACTCCCGGCACGGGGCTCCCCTCACTCCCGGTCAGACATGACAAGGACCCTGCGCATTGGCGTTCTGGACCTCGTGGCGAAGGCGCCGACGCGGGCCCTGTACGCGCGCGTGATGCATCCGAGCCTGGCCAGCGTGATGCCGCAGGCCATCGCCGTCTGGTGCGAAGAGCTCGGCCACCAGGTGTCGTTCGTCTGCTACACAGGGTTCGAGGATCTGCTGGCCGAGCTGCCCGAGCGCACGGACCTGTTGTTCGTGGGTGCGTTCACGCAGGCCGCGCAGCTCGCCTACGCGATCTCGAACCTGTTCCGCCAGCGGGGCGCCGTGACCGCGCTGGGCGGACCGCACGCGCGCTGTTACCCGGATGATGCGCGCAAGTACTTCGACTACGTGCTGGGCTTCACCGACAGGACCGTGATCGAGGAGGTGCTGCGCGACTGCGCGCCGCACCGGCCGGTCGGCGTGGACCTGAGCGCGCCGCGCCAGCCGTTGCACCTGCCGGGGGTCCGGGAGCGCTGGAAGTTCATCAAGCCCACGCTGGCCAAGTGCCCCACCCGCATCAAGGTGGTGCCGATGATCGGGAGCCTGGGCTGCCCCTATACCTGCAGCTTCTGCATCGATTCGACCGTCGATTACCAGCCGATGGGCTACGACCAGATCCGCGAGGACCTGCGCTTTCTGGTGCGCACGCTGCCGCGCCCGATCGTCGGCTGGCACGACCCGAATTTCGGCGTCCGCTTCGACGATTTCCTGAGCGCGATCGAGGACGCGGTGCCGCCGGGCAAGCTCGCGTTCATCGCGGAGAGCAGCCTCTCCCTCCTCGCCGAGCCGAACCTGAAGCGGCTGCGCGCCGCCGGATTCCAGGCCATGCTGCCCGGGATCGAGTCGTGGTACTCGCTCGGCAACAAGTCGAGGACGGGGCGGAAGCAGGGCATGGACAAGGTCGAGCAGGTCTCCGACCACGTGAACATGATCCTGCGCTACCTCCCGTACGTGCAGACCAACTTCGTGCTCGGGCTCGACGACGACGTGGGCAGCGAGCCCTTCGAGCTGACCAAGCGCTTCCTGGACCGCACGCCCGGCGCGTTCCCGGGCTACTCGCTCCTGACCGCCTTCGGCGAGGCCGCGCCGCTCAACCTGGAGCTGCAGCGCGCCGGCCGCGTGCTGCCGTTCCCGTTCCACTTCCTCAACAACAACCACGCGATGAACGTGCGGCCCAGGAACTACGGCTGGCCCGAGTTCTACGACCGCGTCATCGATCTGACGACGTATTCCTTCTCCTGGAAAGTCATGGGCCGCCGCGCACGCGGCACGCGGCTCGGCTTCGCCACCTGGTTCAATCTCGTGCGCGGGATCTCGTCCGAAGGCTTCGGCCGGATCCGCTACTACACCACCATACGACGTCTTCTCGACACCGACCGCGGGCTGCGCGCGTTCTTCGAGGGGGAGACGCGGCAGCTACCCGAGTTCTACGTGCGGCGCATCCGCCACGACCTGGGCCCGCTCTGGAGCTTTCTCCCGCCCGGCGCGCTCGTGCACGACCCCGAGGCGTATCTCGCGCGCGCCCGCGCGCAGACGGTCCCCCTCGCGCCGGCGCGAGCCGCCGCGGCGGCGCAGGCGAACGCGGTCCGGTGAAGCCGTCTACAGGGGACGACGCCGTGAACCGCACTATCCTGCTCCTGCTCCTCCTTCTGGGCACGCCGCTCGCAGCACAGGGGCTGCAGAGCGGCGCGGCTCTCCTCGCCCAGCAAGGCCGCGACTTCCGCGCCGAGTACACCGTCGAGGTGAAGGACACGGCGGCGCGGCTGTTTCACGTGACCGCCACGTTCGGTAACCTGCGCCAGCGGCGGCTCGAGCTCGCGCTCCCGGTCTGGACTCCCGGCTGGTTCACGATCGAGAACTACGGCAAGAACGTGTTGCGGTTCGGCGTGAAGGACGGCTCCGGCAACCGGCTGCCCGCGCCGCGGGTCCAGCCGCAGACGTGGAGCATCGATACGCGCGGCAAGGACCGCATCACTGTCGAGTTCGACTACCTCGCCAACGTCGTCGCGCTCAACCAGGCGAAGATCACGCACGAGTACGCGTTCTTCACGGGGACGCAGCTCTTCCTCGAGCCGGTCGGCCACCGCGACGCGCAGGCGACCGTGCGCATCGTCGTGCCGGCAGGGTGGAAGATCGTGTCGGCGCTCGAGGCGACGTCGGATTCCACGGTCTTCCGCGCGCGCGATTACGACGCGCTCGTGGATGCGCCCACGCTGCTCGGCTCGATCCAGGTCGTGCCGTTCGAGGTCGAGGGAAAGCCGCACCTGTTCGCGATCGCGCCGGCCGGCGGCGTCGCCGGTGACATCCAGGACTATGCGACGAAGGTCGCCGCCGTGATCCGGGTGCAGAGCGCGCTGTTCGGCGGCCTCCCGTACGACAAGTACATCATCTTCTACCTCTCGCACCCCGCGGAATAGAACTCGGGCGGCGCGCTCGAGCACCTGAACTCGAACGTCGGGGTCGGCATAGAGGGCGTGGGTGGGCTGCCGTGGGGCGCCGCCCACGAGATCTTCCACGCGTGGAACGTGAAGCGCATCCGGCCCGCCGAGATGTGGCCGTACGATTATGCGCGCGCGAACGTGACGCCGTCGCTCTGGCTCTCGGAAGGGATCACGA
>JACQPS010000109.1 GCA_016207445.1 Gemmatimonadota bacterium
GCGATCCCGTAGGTGTCGGCGCGTTCTTTGCGCCACTCGCCGTCCCAGATCTTCGAGCCGCGCAGCACGGCGTCGGGGTTCACCGTGTTGACGCGGATGCCGTGCGGCGCGCCCTCCAGCGCGAGGCACCGCGCGAGGTGCAGCACGGCGGCCTTGGCGGTGCAGTAGGCCGAGGCATTCGGCGAGGCGACCAGCGCGTTCTTGCTGGCCACGAACACGATCGAGCCGCCGAGGCCCTGCTCCCTCATGCACCGGAAGGCTTCGCGGCTCGCGAGGAAGTAGCCCGTGGTCAGGACGTCGAGGTTCTTCTGCCACAGCGCGAGCGTGGTCTCCTCGACCGGCGCCGAGGAGGCGAGCCCCGCGCAGCAGACCAGAATGTCGAGCCCTCCGTACTCCGTCGCAACTAGGCGGCAGGCTTGCGCGACCGCGTGCTCATCCGTCACGTCGCAGGTGGCCCAGCGCACGAGGTCCTGGCCGAACTCACGCCCGAGCTCCTCCCCCGCCGAAGCGAGCCCCGCGGAGTCGATGTCCGTTAACACCACGCAGGCCATCTCCTGGAGCAGCCGCCGCGCCGTCGCCTTGCCGATGCCTCCGGCGCCGCCGGTGACGAGCGCGATGCGGCGCGAAAGACTCCTCTCCGGGGGCAGGCGCTTGAGCTTGGCCTCCTCGAGCGGCCAGTACTCGATGCCGAAAGCTTCGGCCTCCGGGAGGCCGACGTACTCGTCGATCAGGCACGCGCCGCGCATGACGCGGATCGCGTTGAGGTAGAACTCGCTCGCCTGGCGCGCCATTGGCTTGTCCCTGGCGAAGGTCAGCAGGCCGACACCCGGGAGGAGGATCACGACCGGCGAGGGGTCGCGCATCGGCGGCGAGTCCAGGCGCTTGCAGCGCTCGTAGTAGGCCGCGTAATCCCTGCGGTACGCCGCGATGAGCGCGTCCAGCTCCGTGCGTAGCGCTTCGATGGGATCCGACCCGGGGTAGCCGGGCCCCGGCGCTCGATCGACGTACAGCGGCTTGATCTTCGTGCGCAGAAAGTGGTCGGGGCACGAGGTCCCGATCGCGGCGAGTTCCTTCGCGCGAGCGCTGCTGGCAAACTCCAGCGCCTCGGGCGCGTCGCTGAAGTGCGCGATCTTGCGCTCCCGCGTGCTCAGCTTGCCGCGCAGGAGGGGCATGAGGCGGGCGACGAGCTCGCGGCGCTCCGCCTCCGGGAGTGACGGAACGCGCGGCGCGCCGAACACCGCCCGTTCCCCGGACGCGCTGCGCGCGAGATGCTCGGCCGCGCGGTTGATCACGCGCAGGCTCGCTTCGTAGCACGCCTTCGAGGTCTGGCCCCAGGTCATGAGCCCGTGCCCGCCGAGCACGATGCCCTTCAGGTGCGGCTCGCGCGCACACTTCTCGCGCAGCCGGAGCCCGAGGTCGAAGCCCGGCCGTTGCCAGGAGAGCCAGCCGATCTCGCCGCCGAAGACTTCGCGCACGAGCCCCCCGCCGCGGCGCGTAGCTGCGACGGCGATCACGCTGTCGGGGTGCAGGTGGTCGATGTGGCGGAAGGGCAGGAAGGCGTGCAGCGGCGTGTCGATGCTCGCGGCGCGCGGGTTGAGCCCGAAGGTGCAGTGCGGCAGGTAGCCGACCAGCTCATCCTCGCGCTCGCGGCCGCGGTAGCGCCTCTCCAGCGCGAGCAGCTTGTCCAGGTACAGCGTCGCGAAGTCGTCGAGCTTCATGCTCCCGAGATCGCCACCCGAGCCCTTGACCCACAGAACGTCGGCCTCCTCGTCCGTGAGCGGATCACGCATGCGGATCTTGGCCGAGGTGTTGCCGCCGGCGAAGTTGGTGATGCGGAGATCCGCCCCGAGCAGATTGGAGCGGTACAGGAGCAGCTCGGCGGGCGTGAAGCCTGCGCAGCCCTCGTCGTTCCAGAGGTTCGGGATGGGATCGTCCATGGGCTGGTGGGACATGATACCGGCCCCGGCGCGGGAGAGATGCGCTTGCAGGATGCCGGGCACGGCGAGGAACGCCGAGGCACGTGTCCGGATCATTCTGCCTCGCCTCGCTGCCGCACCCAATCTCGCGCCCGCGCGCTGCTCTCGATCCGGAGTGGCGCAGGGCCCGCGCTCGCCGCTCCCCGGCTACACCCCGCGCCGTCCCGGATCGACTCACACAGGGGCCCCACCCCGCCCCCCGTCCACGGAGCCCGGGTGTTCAAGATCGGGCGGCGCGGCCTCCTAGTCCATTACTGGCAACGCCAACTGCTCTTCGTCCACCAGAGCCCCAGCGGCGCCGTGCGCACTGGCTACCACCACCTGGATCGCCTCGGCGGCCGCGTCCGCCTTCGCGCTCGTCTTGCCCACGTCCACGACGGAGACGGCCGGGTCGCGATTCATCGGCGATCTCTGCAGGCTCTGGCGCGCGGGATCGGCC
>JACQPS010000117.1 GCA_016207445.1 Gemmatimonadota bacterium
CGAGCTCGGGCGCAAGGAGGAAGCGCTCGAGGCATACCAGCGGGTGCTGGACCTCACCACGGCCCGCGGCGCCCAGCTCGGCGTAAAGGCGGAGCGCAGGATCGAGCAGATCCGGTTCGGGAGCTGAGCGCCTCTTTGCAAGCGCCTGGGCGCAGCGGCCTCTACTTGCCCCATCTCGTATTTCCAAGTACTACCGCGCCGCTATATTTGAAGTGTCATAGACGGGAACTCGACGATTTGCTGGCGAACGTCACGGAAGCGAACCTGCACGGGGAGGTCCAAACCGGACCGAGTGTCGGGCGCGAAGGGTGGTGAGCGCTGGACGTTCCTAGTCTTCCGGGGGCCTGGCTCGCTTGGCGGGAATACCCTCGAGCATGCCCCGAACACTGATGTCCTCGTCGAGATCCGGCCAACGGATCCCCTGCCCCCCGCCGATAATGCGGAAGTTGCTGCGTTGCTCAGGGGTTGCCTCGGACAGGCGCCACGACCACGCGAGCGGGACGGCGATGGTACGGCCGTCGGTGAGCCGGGCGATGATCTCATCGTCCGTTACTCGCGCGTGCTCGATCAGAGGCTCGGGCCTATGGACAGTGCTCATGCCAGGCATCCTCGATCTTTCGGCGGTGCATGCGAATCAGCCCTAGAATCCGCCCAAGCTCGTGCGCAACAAATCCGTGATTGCTGGCGAGCATGAGCGGCTCCAACCAAAACTTGCAGGCGGAGGATTCTCGCTCCGCATGAACGTGCATCGGCTCGTTGCAGTCGAAGCTATAGAAGAAGAAGCGATACGGTCCTGGTATGCTCTGGATCGTCGGCACGGGAGTCAAGGGCGAGGTGCGGGCCCAAGACTCGATCCAGGGGCGGGGCAGGACCATGGAGCACCGGGACGCCGAGGTGGCGGCGACCGTTGCCGGCGGCGCCGACGTCGGCTTCCACCTCTAGCACGATCCTTGAAACCCGCGCGGCTTCCGCAGGGTAGCAGGACCGAATGTTCAGGTTCCGAGGCGGCATGCGATTTCGACACTGGGGTGCGATCGCCCTGACTCTGGCTGCGGCGGCCGGATGCGCCTCCGGTGGCCCGCCGCTCGCGCGGCTGTCCGGCCCGGACGCGCTCTTCGAGCGGGGCATCCAGGAGTACCAGGCGAAGCACTGGACGGATGCGATCGCGGCCTTCGAGCGCCTCGCGCTGGAGTACCCCACCTACACGCGGGTGCAGGAGGCGCGCTTCCGGCTGGCCGACTCGTACTTCGGCAAGAAGGAGTACCTGACCGCGGCCACCGAGTTCGTGCGGCTGGCGACGGACTATCCGAGCGGGGCATGGGCGGATGACGCGCGCTTCAAGACGTGCGAGTCGTACTACCGGCTCTCGCCCAAGGTGCAGCTCGATCAGCAGTACACCCGGGCGGCGATCGAGCACTGCGAGTCGCTGCTCGCGTACTACCCGAACAGCGAGTTCGCGCCACGCGCGCGCGCGCTGGTGCAGGACCTCACGGACAAGCTGGCCGAAAAGATCTTCGTGGGCGCGGAGTTCTACTACCGGAACCGCGCCTTCGATTCGGCCATCCTCTACTACGAGGAAGTGCTGAGCCAGTACCCGCGCTCCACGCTCGCGCCCAGGGCGTTGCTTCGGCTGGTGCAGGTGTACGACCGGATCGGCTACGAGGAGGAGGCGGAGGCGGCGAAGGAGCGGCTGCTGCGCGAGTACCCGGAATCGGCCGAGGCGAAGCAGGCGCAAGGGATTTCGCTGGCCAGCAGCCCGTGAGCGACGGATTCGGGATGGGGATCGGGATCGGGATAGGGCAGGGGGCACCCGATCCCGATCCCCATCCCGATCCCATTTGACCCCCATGCGCCTGGGCGTCTTCGGCGGTAGCTTCGATCCTCCCCACCTCGGCCACCTGATCGTGGCGCAGGACGCGGCCCTGGCGTTGAGCCTGGACCGCGTCCTGTTCGTTCCGGCGGCGGTGCCGCCGCACAAGCGCGGCCAGAGCCTGTCGGCGGGCGAAGTGAGGCTGGAGATGACACGGGCGGCGATCGCCGGAAATCCGCTCTTCGAGGCGAGCGACGTCGAGCTCACGCGCACCGGACCATCCTACACCATCGAGACACTGCGGGAGCTCGTCACGCGGACACGCGGAGACGCGGAGGAGCTTGCGCTCTTCCTGTTGATGGGAGTGGATCAGTTCCGCGAGTTTCACACCTGGCGCGAGCCGGAAGAGATCGCGCGTCTCGCCAGCCTCGCCGTTTTCGCGCGCGCGGGCGAGGAGATCGGATGGCCGGGCGTGGACGTGGCCTTTCAGCCGGTCCCGGTGACGCGCGTCGATGTCTCCTCGACGGATATCCGCAGACGAGTGGCGGCTGGCGAGCCGATTCGCTATCTCGTTCCGCCGGGCGTGGAGGAGATCATCCGGCGGGAGGGGCTGTACCAAGGCTGAGGTGGGAAGGTCTCGGCCGCCCGGAAGGGCCGAAGGCGGGGTCGCTCTCCCGGAGCGACCCTGCTTTTAGCGGAGCGAGCCCCTGGACAGCGTCCGGAGACCCGGTGAAAGTGAAGCGAGCGGAGGCGGTCGCGTAGGGAGAGTACCCCGCCGAGGCCCGACGCGGGGGGACTGGCCGGGAGTACCCCGCCGAGGCCCGACGCGGGGGGACCGCCGGTGCGAGAGCACCCCGCCGAGGACCGACGCGGAGAGCGGCGCGGACCGGCCGGAGCGCCGGAGGGTATTAAAAAGATTGGTGTTTTCTCAAACTCTAGGATAGATGGTCAAGCCCCTACTCAAGCGCATCTTCGGCGACCGCCACGAACGGGAGGTCAAGAAGGTCCTCCCGCTCGTCGACGAGATCAACCGGATCGCCGAAGACCTGGAATCGGTCTCCGAGTACGAGCTCCAGCAGCAGACGGAGAAGCTGCGCGGCATCGTGCGCGAGCGCACCCAGGAGCTGGAGACGCGGCTCGCGGAGCTGCGTGCGACCAAGCGGCAGACCGAGGATGCGAGCGAGCGCGAGCGGCTCACGGTCGAGATCCAGGCGGTCGAGGACGAGCTCAAACGCGAGGTCCAGACGGTCCTGGAGGACATCCTGCCGGAAGCGTTCGCCACGGTGAAGGAGGCGTGCCGCCGGCTGCTCGGGCAGGACATCGTCGTCACGGGTCAGAAGATGACCTGGGACATGGTCCCGTACGACGTGCAGCTCATCGGTGCGATCGCGCTGCACCGCGGGCACGTCGCGGAGATGGCCACGGGCGAGGGAAAGACGCTCGTCGCCACCATGCCGCTCTACCTGAACGCGCTCGCGGGCCGGGGCGTGCACCTGGTGACGGTCAACTCGTACCTGGCGCAGCGCGACAGCGAATGGATGGGCACGGTCTACCAGTACCTGGGGCTGACCGTCGACTGCATCGACCTCTACGAGCCGGGCACGCCCGAGCGCCGGCAGGCCTACCTGGCCGACATCACGTACGGCACCAACAACGAGTTCGGCTTCGACTACCTGCGCGACAACATGGTGTTCAGCCTCGCGTACCGGGTCCAGCGCACCCACGTCTACGCGATCATCGACGAGGTCGATTCGATCCTGATCGACGAGGCGCGCACGCCGCTGATCATCTCCGGCCCGGTCTCGGAC
>JACQPS010000118.1 GCA_016207445.1 Gemmatimonadota bacterium
CCCGAGGGACAGGGCGTGTACGCCGCCGTTCTGACGCCGAAGGGGAAGTTGATCGCGGACGTACGCCTCTTCCGTCGCGGGGACGAGCTACTGGTCGATATGCCTGCGACGGCGCGCGAGGCCTTGCTCGCGCACCTGCGCAAATACGTGCCGCCGCTCTACGCTCGCTTCGAGGACCTCTCCGGCTGGTGGGGCGTACTCGGCGTCTACGGCCCCCGCTCCTGCGAGCTGCTGGGCCGCGTCCTCGGCATCCAGCTCCCGGCAAGTGGGGCCGAGGACGCTTTCATGCTCGTGCCACGCAACGCCGCCGAGCTGGTGGCGACGCGCACGCGCTACGCCGGCGCGGACGGTTACGACGTCCTCGCGCCGGCGGCCGAGCTGCCGCTCATCTGGCGCGGGCTGCTCGAGGCGGGCGCGCGGCCGCTGGGACACGCGACCCTCGAGGTACTGCGCATCGAGGCGGGCCGCCCGCGCTGGGGCGCGGAGCTGGACGAGGGCGTGATTCCACTCGAGGCAGACCTGGCGCAGCGCGCCATCAGCATGACCAAGGGGTGCTATACCGGGCAGGAAGTGATCGTCCGCATCCTGCACCGCGGCCACGTGAACCGGCTGCTGCGCGGGTTGCTGTTGGGCGACATCCCGGTACCGACTCCGGGCACGCCGCTGCTGCGCGAGGAGAAGCCCGTCGGTCACGTGACGAGCGCCTGCCACTCCCCGCGGCACGGCCAGACCATCGGGCTCGGGTACGTGCGCCGCGAAGTGCAGCCGCCGGCGCAGCTCGCGCTGGGATCGCCGGCGGGTCCCGCCGCGTGGGCGGTAGAGCTCCCCTTCCCCGAACGCCCGTCCGAAGCCGTGTCCGACCCACTTCCCGAGTGACGACGTCGGCCAGGCCCGCCCCGCCGTCGAGTGGCCGCTTCGCGGTGCTGCGTGCGCTCGGTCCCGGCGCCATCGTGACCGCGGCCTTCATCGGGCCGGGGACCGTCACGTCCGCGACCATTGCGGGAGCCCGCTACGGCTACACCCTCCTCTGGGCGCTCACCTTTTCGACGGTCGCGACGATCGTGCTGCAGGAGATGGCCGCGCGTCTGGGCCTCGTGACCGGCAGCGGCCTCGGCGAGGCCGTGCGGCGCCGCTTCGATGCGCGCTGGGCGCGCCTCCTCTCCGTGAGCCTGATCATCGCCGCGATCGTGCTGGGGAACGCCGCGTATCAGACGGGCAACCTGCTGGGGGCGGGTCTGGGAGCGCAGGCGGTTCTCGGGGGCGGGCCGCGCCTGTGGGCGCTCGTTTTCGGGCCGCTCGCATTCGTTGTACTCTGGCGCGGGAGCTACCGCCTGCTGGAGCGAGTGCTCGTTGGCATGGTCGTGGTCATGTCCGTCGTGTTCCTTGCGACTGCCGTCGTGCTCGCGCCGGCCGCGGGCGCGCTGCTGCGCGGCCTGTTCGTGCCGGCGCTGCCGTCCGGCGACGCGCTGGTCGTTACGGTCGCGCTCATCGGCACGACCGTGGTGCCGTACAACCTGTTCCTGCACGCGACGGCGGTGCGTAAGAAATGGAGCGGCCCGCAGTCGCTGGGCGCCGCGCGCCTGGACCTGGGCATTGCGATCGGCCTGGGCGGCGTCGTGAGCATGGCCATCACGGTGACCGCGGCCGCAGCCCTGCAGGAGGGGGCGGTCCTGGCCGGCGCCGGCGACATGGCGGTCCAGCTCGAGCCACTGCTGGGGCGCTGGGCCCGCGTCTTCTTCGCCACCGGTCTCCTGGCCGCAGGACTGAGCTCGGCGATCACGGCGCCGCTGGCGGCGGCGTACGCCAGCGCGGGCGCGCTGGGCTGGCCGGTCGATCTGCGCGACGGGCGTCTGCGCGCCATCTGGCTGCTCGTGCTGGGCGCCGGCTTCCTCTTCGCGAGCATGGGAATCCGACCGGTCCCCGCCATCCTGTTCGCGCAGGTCGCGAATGGCGTGATCCTGCCGGGCGTCGCGCTGTTCCTGCTGCTCGCCGTCAACGACCGCCGCTGGATGCAGCGCTGGGCCAACGGGCCGGTGCTGAATCTCCTGGGTGCCCTGGTCGTGGCGGTGACGTTCCTGCTCGGCGGCTGGGCGATCCTGCGCGCTTTGTGACCGGCCGCGGCGGTGCGAATCCTGCAGCGCTGGCGCCGCCCCACGCAGCCCTCGAGCAGGAGGACAGCAGCCATGCCCCAGCGTTGGCCGCAGCCGAGCGAGCAGCACGCGCGGGAGTACCGGCGCGCACTGGAGGAGTGGGACCGCGAGCCGCTCCGGCACGTGGAGCGGGGCGGCTTCGGCTTCCGGGATGGCTACCACGGCGCCTATGCGGAGCGCCGCCGCTTCTCCCTCCCATACGCGCGGCTGCGGCGGTCGTGGCCGGAGGGGAGCGGCTGGCCCGCCCCCATCTACGAGCTTCCAGCCGAGGCGGAGGAGCGACACCTGCGCGCGCTGCGCGACCGCGACCTGGCCCGGTCCGTCGACTTCGCTCTCTACAACGTCGTCGGCCCCGCCGCCGACCGTATTGCCGTGCTCGCCGCTGACGCCGTGATCACGCTCGAGGGCGTGGTTCCACGTCTCGCCGTGGCGCGCCGCGCGCTGGAGACCGCCTGGGCCATGCCCGGCGTGCGGCGGGTCCGGGATCGGCTGTGGATCGCAGCTGACACCTGCTCGCATTGCCCTGCCCAGCCGCGCCCCGCATCTTCCGCGTGACATTTCCGCCATATGGGATGGGCTCGCCGTTGCGCGGGCGTTTTTCGCGGGGGAGGAGGCATGCCGGAGCCAGGGGAACGGGAGGCGCGTCGATCCTTGACCCGCCTGCGGCACGCAGTGGAAAAGTGCGTGCGCGAGCTCGAGACCAGCGCGCGCGCGCTGCGCGCCGCCGGCGACGCGGATTTCCCGGCGGACGCATTCCACGCGGCGGCGGCGCATCTTCGAGCAGTGAGCGAATTCGTGAACGAGCAAGCTGAGCGGCTGGAGCAGAAAATCCTGGAGGCGGGCGGCATCGCCCCCGAGCGGCTGCGCCGGCCGGGCGGCGAGAGGGCGAGGTGAGCGGGCACCGGCGCGATGCGCGACCCGTTCACGTGTTCGTGTACGGCACGCTTCGCTCCGGCAGCCGAACGGCCGAGCTGCTGCGTGGCTGCACGCGCCTGCGCGCCGCCAGTGTGCGCGGAACGCTGTACGAGGTGGATCGCAGCTACCCCGCGCTCGTGCTCGCGGGCGGCGACGTGATTCACGGCGAGATCTGGAGCTGCCGACCGGAGCAGCTCGGGGCGCTGGACGACTACGAGCGGGTGGCGGAAGGGTTGTTCCGTCGCGTAGGCGTGCGCGTGGGCGACGTCGCCTGCTGGACTTACGTCGCCGGACCGAAGCTCGCCCGCCTGCTCACGCCCCGGCGTCGCATCGCCTCGGGCGTCTGGTCCCCCGACGCATGAACCGGCGCTCGTTCCTGCGCGCCGCCACCGGCGCCGCGGGCGCGACGCTGCTCCGTCCGGACGGCGTCTGGGGCAACACGTCCACGCCAGCCGATCTGCTTCTGCGCGGCGCCCTCGTCTACGACGGCACGGGCGCGCCGCCGTTCGAGGCGGATGTCGCGGTCGCGGCCGACCGCATTGCCGCAGTTGGCCGCAAGCTCGGCGTGGCCGGCGAGGTCTTCGACCTGCGCGGCCTCGCGCTCGCCCCGGGGTTCATCGACATTCACTCGCACACCGACCGCGCGCTGCTGGTGAATGCGCGCGCCGACAGCAAAGTCCGGCAGGGTGTCACCACTGAGGTCGCGGGACAGGACGGGAGCTCGATGGGCCCGTGGACGGACGAACGCCTGGCCAGGATCCAGAGCGAATTCCGCGACGCTTGGGGCATCCGCATCGACTTTCGCGACCTGGGCGGCTTCTTCACCCGGTTGGAAGCGCAGCCCCCGGCGGTCAACCTCGCCAGCATGGTCGGGGCGGGCACCGTCCGCGGCTACGTGATCGGCGAGGAGGACCGCCCCGCGACCGACGAGGAGCTGGCACGCATGGTCGCGCTGGTCGAGCAGGCGCTGCAGCAGGGCGCTTGCGGCCTGTCCAGTGGCCTGGAGTACGTGCCGGGCGCATCGGCCACCCGCGAAGAGCTGGTCGCGCTGGCCGTGCCGCTGCGCGGGACGGGGCTGCCGTACGCCAGCCATATTCGCAACGAGGAGGACGGGCTCTTCGGCGCAATCGAAGAGGCGTTGCACGTCGGGCGCCGGGCCGGCGTGCCGGTGCAGGTTTCTCACCTGAAGGCGCAGGGGCGCCGCAACTGGTGGAAGGCGGCGCCCGCGCTGGGAATGCTGGAATCCGCGCGGGCCGCGGGCGTCGACGTCGCCTTCGATTGTTATCCGTACGTCGCGTACAGCACGGACCTGGGCGGTCTTTTCCCCGTGTGGGCGCGGCTGGGTGGCACGAGCGCGTTCCTGGCTCGGCTCGAGGACGCGGCGCTCCGGCCGAGAATCGAGGCGGCGGTGCGGGACAAGGTCGAGCGCCTCGGTTCCTGGGACGCGGTGCAGATCACGCAGGCGCGCTCGCCCGCACTGTCATGGGCGACGGGGCGCCGGCTGGGCGAGCTCGCGGCCGAGCGGCGCACGGAGCCGTACGAGCTGCTCGTCTGGATCATTCGCGAGGACCGCGACCGCACCGGTATGGTC
>JACQPS010000119.1 GCA_016207445.1 Gemmatimonadota bacterium
CCGCTTCGACTGGAGCAGCGTGATCGCCGCCGTCAACGTCGTCTTGCCGTGGTCCACGTGCCCGATCGTCCCCACGTTCACGTGCGGCTTCGTACGCTCGAATTTCGCCTTGGCCATGGTGCTCTCTCCGAGTGCCTCAGGTGTCAGGTTTCAGCCAGCCGAAACCCGACGCCTGAAACCTGACACCTGGTTCTCCAGGAGCTCGCGGCGGGGATTGAACCCGCGACCTCTTCCTTACCAAGGAAGCGCTCTGCCACTGAGCTACGCGAGCCAAACAGTCGCTGGCAGCGTTCAGGGGCCGAGAACGGCCGTGCCGGCCGTTCCCCGACCCCTGAATTCCGGATCCACGCGCTGTGACCTCTCCCAACCAACGGCCCGCCATTCCTGGGCCTTACGCCCCGCTTCCCAGGAACGGGCTCCGTCCCCGCCCGGAGCCCTGCGAGAGCGGGCGACGGGATTCGAACCCGCGACCCTCAGCTTGGAAGGCTGATGCTCTAGCCAACTGAGCTACGCCCGCCCGGTACCCTCGCCGCTTCAGGAGCTGACGAAGGGACTCGAACCCTTAACCTGCTGCTTACAAGGCAGCCGCTCTACCGCTTGAGCTACGTCAGCGCCAAGATAGACCTGTATAATAGACAGAGAACGACCGGGAGTCAAGCGATCGACGCGGCTCAAGCGGAGGCGGGGCCGGTCCTTGGCGCCTCCCGGCGCCAGCGCGGCCCCTGGGGCGTGTCCTCGACCAGCACGCCGGCGGCGGAGAGCTCCGCGCGGATGGCGTCGGCGCGGGCGAAATCGCGGCGAGCGCGTGCCGCCTGACGCTGCGCCAAGCGCTCTTCGACCCAGGCGGCGAAGCGGGCGTCCACCTGTCCCTCGGCGCGCGCGAGGTCGAGCACGGCAAAGATCTCGTCCATGCGGCGGAGCGCGTGGCGGACCTGCTCGAGGTGCGCGGCGGGCGCGGTGCCGCGGTCGAGCGCCGCGTTGGTCTCGCGAACGAAGGTGAAGAGTGCGGCGAGCGCGGCCGGCGCGTTCAGGTCGTCGTCGAGGGCGGCTTCGAAATCGGCGAGGCCGGTGCGGGCGAGGTCAGGCAGCGCCGAATCGCCGCCCTCGTCGCCTGGCGGGGACCGCTCGAGGCGGTCCTGGAAATCGAGCAAGCGGCGCAGGGCGGCGCGGGCGTCCTCGAGCCCGTCGAACGTGAAGTTCAGCTCCTTGCGGTAATGCGCGGACAGGAGCAGGTAGCGGATGGCGGTGGCCGAGTGTCCCTGCTGCAACAGGTCGCGGAGCGTGTAATCGTTGCCGAGCGATTTGGACATCTTTTCGCCGTTGATGAGCAGGTGCTTCACGTGCAGCCAAAAGCGAACGAACGGCCGCCCGGTCGCGCCTTCCGACTGCGCGATCTCATCCTCGTGGTGTGGGAAGATCAAGTCTTCGCCGCCGGTGTGAATGTCGAAGCTCTCGCCGAGCTCGGCCATGCTCATGGCGGAGCACTCGAGGTGCCAGCCGGGCCGGCCGTCCCCCCAGGCGGTCGGCCAGACCGCGCCGACCCGGCGGTCCTCGTCCCTGGCCGCCTTCCACAGCGCGAAATCGCGGACGTCCTCCTTCTCGTAGCGGTCCGAAGCGACGCGCTCGCCCGCACGCATGTGCGACAGGTCGATGCGCGACAGCCGGCCGTACTGCGGGAGTGACGAGATCGCGAAATAGACGGAGCCGTCCACCAGGTAGGCGTGGCCTCGCTCGAGCAAGCGCTCGACCAGCGTGACCATCTCGCTCACGTGGCGGGTCGCGCGGGGATAGACGTCGGCGGGGCGAATGTTGAGCGCCTGCTGGTCGTCGAAGAAGCCGCGGATGAACGGCTCCGTGAACTCGTCGATGGCCACGCCGCGCGCCAGCGCCTGTTCGATGATGCGGTCGTCCACATCGGTCAGGTTCATCACGAACTTGACCCGATACCCCTTCCACTGCAGGTAGCGGTGGAGCAGATCGTTCAGCAGGAAGGTGCGGTAGTTGCCGATGTGGGGGAGCTGGTACACCGTGGGGCCGCACGCGTAGATGCCGACGATCCCCGGCTCGACGGGGTGGAACTCCTGCAGGGATCGGGTCAGGGTATTGTAGAAGCGCAGGGCCATGCGTCAGGGGCCAGGGATCAGGGTCAGGGATCAGGGGGCCAGCCGCGCGCGTTCCGGCGGTTCGAGCGGATTCTCCACGCCCGGTGGCGTCGGCATCTGCCCCTCCCCCCAGTAGAAGGTCACGTGCGGGTAGGGGATCTCGATGCCTTCCGCGTCGAAGCGCTTCTTGATGCGGCGTCGCAGCTCGCGCGCGACGTCCCACTGTTTGAGCGGGAGCGTCTTGGCCATCATGCGCAGGTTCACGCTGGAATCGCCGAAGGCCTCGACGCCGAGCACCTCGGGCGGCTCGAGCAGCAGGACGCCCCATTCGGGATCCGCCTGGAGCTCGCCGCCGAGCTCGCGCAGCACGTCGAGGACGCGATCGACATCCTCGCGGTAGGCCACGCCGACATCGATGACCGCGCGCGACCACGCCTTGGTGAGGTTGCTCAGGCGGGTGATCTCGCCGTTCGGGATGATGTGGACGACGCCGTGGAGGTCGCGCAGGATGGTGGTGCGCAGAGTGATCTTCTCGACCATGCCCGCGGCGTCGCCGACCCGCACGACATCCCCAATGCCGAACTGCCCTTCCACCAGGATGAATGCGCCGCTGATGATGTCCTTCACGAGCGACTGCGCGCCGAACGAGACGGCGAGGCCGGCGACCCCGGCCGTCGCCAGGAGCGGCCCGATATCGATGAAGGTGCCGAGAACGGTCAGCCCCGCGACGGTCGCGATCACGACCAGGGCCACGTTGCTGAGCAGACCGGCGAGGGTCTGGGCGCGCTGCTCGCGCATGCGCTTGAGCAGCGGGTCCTCCTCCTCGATCCGGCGGGTCAGGAGGCGCCGGGTGAAAAGCTTGATCAGGCGGTAACCGATGAAGGCGCCTACCAGGATGATGCCGATGCGGACGAGATCGGGTGCCAGCCGGTCCCAGGGAAGCGCCCCGCGCCAGCCCGCCTGGGCAAGGTCCAAAAGCGCAGGCACGATCTCGTTGGCCTGGGTGTTCATGGCAGCAGCCGTATCTGGGTGATCCGCCAGCCGTCCGCTTCCTGAACGAGCGCGAGGAACACCGTCGCGCGCTCGGGAATGGTGGTGCCGCGGGCGCGCGCGAGCCAATTCAGCTCGGCGAAGGCGCGTCGCGGCGCGCCGCCGACGATCTTGGCGAAGCCGGTCTTGAGTCCCACCGTCTCGCGCTCGTCGAAGATGCGCCGGAGCACGGCGGCCGCCTGTCGCGGGGCGAGCGGGCCGACGGGACTGCCGTCGAGCACGAGCGCGAGGCCCGCGCGGGCGGAGAGGCCAGCGAGCGCACTGGCGTCTCCGCGGGCCCAGAGCGCGGCGAGCCGCTCGAGCGTTTGCTCGAGCTCCGACTCCTGGGCCAGCGCAGTGGGCGCCGCCCCGATGGCGATCACGAGCGCGAGCAGCAGCACCCTCACGGCAGCACCTCGGTCTCCGCCCTCATCTCTTCCAGCAGCGCGCCGGCCACGGCCGCAGGATGTTCGGCCTCCAGGATCGGCCGCCCCACCACGAGGAAGTCGGCGCCCGCGCGCACGGCGAAGGCGGGCGTCGCGGTGCGCGCCTGATCGTCGCGCGCGCTGTGCGCGGGTCGGATCCCGGGGGTGACCACGAGGAAGTCGGACCCGTGCCGCCGCTTGATCGCCTGCGCCTCCCGCGGAGAAGCGACGACGCCGTCCAGGCCGGCCTCGGCGGCCAGCAGCGCGAGCCGGTTGACCTCATCGCCCACGGAACGGATCGGCCTTCCCCACGCCTGCTCGAGGTCGTCAGGCCCGGACGAGGTCAGCGCGGTGACGCCCAGGAGCCGAGGGCCGCTCGAGGCGACGGCCGCCCGTGCCGCGCGCAGCATGACCGACCCTCCCGAGGCGTGCAGCGTGAGCAGGTCCACATCCAGCGCCGCCGCCGCTTCGACCGCGCGCGCCACGGTGCTGGGAATATCATGGTACTTCAGATCCAGGAACACGCGCTTGCCGCGCTCGCGGAGCTCGCGCACGATGTCCGGGCCGACCCGCGTGAAGAGGGGCGCCCCGACCTTGTAGTACGTGACGAGCTCATGCAAGCGGCCCACGAGCTCGAGCGCGGCCGGGCGCGTAGGAAGATCCAGAGCGACAATGAGATTGGCCATTCAAAACAGTTCACAGTTGACAGGGTCGACAGTTGACAGTCATCCAGGTGTGAAACTGAGCTTGGCGACTGGCAGCTGTAACCCGTCCATCTCAATCCATGCCCCCCGCCCCGACGAGCTCCCGGATGTCCTCCAAGCCGTGCCGGCGCCCATACGCGGCGAGTCCCTTCAATACACGCTCGGCCGTGCGTGGGTTCGCGAAGCTGGCGGTGCCGATCTGCACGAGCGACGCGCCGGCCAGGAAGTACTGTACGGCGTCCTCCGCGCTGCGGATGCCCCCCACGCCCAGGATGGGGACATCGACGCGGCGACGGGCCTGCCAGACGGCGTACACGCCCATGGGCAGCACGGCGGCGCCGCTGACACCGCCGATGCCGGCCCCCAGCACCGGCGCGCGGCTGTCGATATCGAAGAGCAGCCCCGGGAACGTGTTGATCAGGGTGAGCCCGTCGGCGCCCGCGCCGACAGCGATCTCGGCCATGCGCCCGATGTCCGGCACGTGGGGCGAGAGCTTGACCACGAGCGGCCGCTTGGTGGCGGCACGCGCCGCACGGACCACGGCCTCGAGCTGGTCCGCGCGCGTGGAGAAGAGAACGCCTCCCTCCTTCACGTTCGGACAGGAGACGTTGAGCTCGTAGCCGAGAAAGCCGGTCTCGCCGTCGAGTGCTGCCACGACGCGCATGTACTCCTCGACGCTGCGGCCGGCGACGTTCACCAGGACCCGGGCGCGACGCAGCCGCGCGGCCAGCCAGGGCAGCTTCTCGGCGCGAAAACGGTCGAGGCCGACGTTGGCCAGGCCGATCGAATTGAGCATGCCGGCCTCGAACTCGGCTGCGCGCAGGGCGGGATTGCCGTCGCGAGGCTCCGGGGTCACGGCCTTGGTGACGAGGCCACCCAGCGCATCGAGATCGAGGAGCCCGTCCAGCTCCTGGCCGTACCCGCACGTGCCGCTGGCCAGGAGCACGGGATTCTGAAAGGCGACGCCGAAGACCTCCTGCCCGAGCTGCACGTCTACGGCACCGTGTCGCCGCCGGCGCGGTCGCGGCGGCGCGCCGGCTGATCGCGTCGGGCGGTGGTATCGCGGAACATCGTGGTATCCTTGAGGATGGCGGCGAGCCGCAGCGTGTCGGCTCTGACGCAGGCGACACGCGCGCTATCGGCCCGCACGCCTTTGAGCGCCAGGCTGTCGACGAACAACCCGCACGCGAGCCTGGTGCTGTCCGCCTTGGCCGCGGCGCGCACGCTGTCCAGCACGGCCACGGCCCGGACCACGACGACGTCGCGGCGTTGCGCCTCCGCGTTCGCGGCTTCACGCAGCGCGGCGAGCGCACGGCCGAGCCTCTGCTCGGCCTCGGCGAACTGCGCGCTGGCGCCGCCCGCGAGCGCGGCGACGTAGACGTTCTCCGGGGCCGCGGCGAGTCGCGCGCGCGCCGCGTCGGCACTTTCGCCGGCCGGCTGGAGCGCGAGCGCGGCCAGCAGCGCCTTGGGCGCCCAGGTCGTCTGGGCCGCGACATCGGCGTAGGTCAGAAAGAGCTGGCGCGCGAGCTCGAGCGCGCCCAGCTCGTCGCGGGCGAGCTCCGCGGCGGTGAAGAGCGCCAGCGGCTGCCCCGCGCGCGCGCGTTCCAGCAAGACCGCGAGGACCTTCACGTTTTGCAGAATGGTGCGCGCTTCCGGATGTGTGAGCGCGGGCAGGAGCAGGTCACGCACCCGTGTCGCCTCGGCGACGTCGGCGGCGCGAGCCAGCTCCCAGCGCGCGATCAGCACGCGCGCCTCGTCCGCGACGGGGCCGGT
Source organism: Gemmatimonadota bacterium (assembly GCA_016207445.1). Lineage (GTDB taxonomy): Bacteria > Gemmatimonadota > Gemmatimonadetes > Longimicrobiales > RSA9 > JACQPS01. Next base: position 6,034 of record JACQPS010000119.1, read on the forward strand.
CAGCCGCGCCGCCACCGCATTTGCCTCCTCGAGTGCGGCCGCGGTGTCCCCGGCCCGGGCCGTGAGCTCGGCCGCGAACAGGCGGAGCCGCTCGCGTGGCCCGGCGGACCAGGAGGAGGTCGCGGCGGGCTGGAGCAGCGTGCGAGCCTCGGCCGCTCCCCAGCGGACGGCGGCCCGGCTCGCGAGGCCGCGGACGGAATCGGCGGAAGCGCCCAGGCCGTCATCGGCAAAGAGGGCAGTGAAGGCGGCGCGGGCCGCCTCGGGCTCCGCGCCGCCGACCGCGCGCCCGGCCCACTCCAGGCGCGCCTCGCGGCCGATCGATCCCGGATCGAGGGCGGCCGCCCGCAGATCGGCCGCGGCGGTGTCGTCTTGCCCCAGCGCGTAGCGGGCGCGGGCGCGCCAGAGGCGCGCGAAACTCACCAGCTGGCCGCTCTCGCCGAGCCGCTGCAGAGCGCTGTCGAGCGGCGCCAGCGCGCGTGCGTGCTGGCCGAGCCGCACCTCGGCGGCGCCGAGGTAGACCTGGCCGCCGGCGCGCAGGTCGCGGTCGCGCGTCTGCTCCAGCAAGCGCAGCAGCGCGCCGCGTGCTTCCGCGTATTCGCCCCGGCCGAAGCGCGCGCGCGCGATCAGGTAGAGCGCGTCGTCCGCCCAGCGGCCGTCGGGGTCCTTGCGCAGGCTCTTCGCGGCTTTGTCAATGGTTTGCTGGTAGGCCTGGTGCGCCGCGCCGCGCTCGCCGCGCGCGGCGGCGCGCTCCGCGGCCGCGAATTGCCGCTTCGCGTTATACAGGGAGTTGAAATACGCGCACGCGGGGATGAGCAGGGCGAGCGCCGCCCCGAGCAGCATGCGGAAGCGCATCAGGAGCCCCCCGTGCCATCGGCGGCCCAGAGGTGCTCGTGCGTCGAGAAGAACTGCTCGATGGCCGCGGCGAGGGCCTGCGCCAGCTTCTTCTGGAACTCCACGCTCGAGAGCAGTTGTGCTTCCCGGGGGTTCGAGATGAACGCGATCTCGACCAGCGCGGCAGGCATGAACGCACCCACCAGCACGCGGAACCCGGCCTGCTTCACGCCGCGGTTCGGGCCGGGGTGCACGGCGTCCAAACGGTGCTGGAGCACTTCGGCGAGGTCGTTCGAGGCACGCAGGTAGTAGTCGTTGCGCAGGTTCTTCAGGATCAGCTCCAGCTCGGGCGCGCCGTCGTTCTCCGCTTTTTCTTCGAAGGCGACGGCGGCGTTCTCCATCTCCGCGACGCGCCGCTCGTCCTCGGTGCGGGCCTCCGACAGGAAATAGGTCTCGAAACCCTCGGCCCGGTGCCGTGCCGCGTTCGCGTGCAACGACAGCAAGAGCGTGGCGGGCCGACCCGCCTTCCAGCGGTTCGCCAGCCGCGGCCGCTCGGCCAGCGGGATCAGGGTGTCGGTCGTGCGCGTGAGGTGTACCTCGTAGGCGCGCTCCCGCAGCGCCGTGGCCAGGCGCATGGCCACGGCGAGCGTGATCTTTTTCTCGGCGACGCCGTTCGGGCCGATCTTGCCGGGGTCCCGGCCGCCGTGGCCGGGGTCGAGAATAACGACCCGTTCCGCCCCCGGCCCCGACGCGGTCACACGGAGTCGCGAAGGCGCAGAGGGGCTCCTCCGCGCCTCTGCGTCTCCGCGTGATCCTGTTGTGTCGCTCGGTACCGGCGGCGACGTTTGCTCCAGGAGCTGGAGCGCGCCGGCGTCGTACCGAAACCGGTCCGGAAAGCGCGCCGGCAGCCACTCGGCGAAGAACTGATGCGGCAGGTACAGGATCCCGCCCTCGCTGTACACCGGGGACGCGAGCTGCTGCACACGTCCGGCGGAGGTGAAGTACGGCGAGTAGGCCTCGAAGTGCAGCGTGTCCTCGAAGAGGACGGTCCGGGCGCCGGCCGCGGTCGGCTGCACCCGTCCGCCGAGCGAGCGCAGCGCCCAGATCGGGTAAGCGGGGTAACCGCGATGGAGCGCGACGGCGACGCTGACGGGCTGGCTGCGTCCCTGGATGCGCAGTGGCGGCACCTGCGCCCCGAGCGAGGCGGGGATCAGCAGCCACACGGCCAGCAGCAAGCGCATCATCTCACATTGCGGACGGCGCGCAAGATTTCGCGCTCGGCCGCGCGGCGCTTCAGCTCCTCGCGCCGATCGCGCAACTTCTTCCCGCGTGCGAGCGCGATCGTGGTCTTGGCCAATCCGCGGCGGAAGTAAAGGTCGAGCGGCACCAGCGTGTAGCCTTTCTGTTCCACGGCGCCGACGAGCTTGCGGATCTCGCTCTTCTGCAACAGCAGCTTGCGCGGGCGCTTCGGGTCGGGGTTCCAGCGGCTCGCGGGATCGTACGGACTGATGTGCAGGTCGTACAACCAGACCTCGCCTCGCTCGATGCGACCGAACGCCTCGCCCAGGCTGACCTTGCCCGCCCGCAGCGACTTCACCTCGGGCCCGGTCAACACCATGCCTGCTTCCCAGGTTTCGAGGATCTGGTATTCGTGCAGCGCCTTTTTGTTCCGGGCGATGATCTTCTTGCCGGCATCGGGGGCGGGCGGTCGCATCATAATATTGTGAACATACCCCTGAAGTCGAAAGTCGGTACATCCGAACGGCGGCACCTCGAACGGCGGCACAATTCGAACGGCGGCACAATTCGAACGGCGGCACAATTCGAACGGCGGCACAATTCGAACGGCGGCACAATTCGAACGGCGGCACAATTCGAACGGCG
>JACQPS010000114.1 GCA_016207445.1 Gemmatimonadota bacterium
CTGCCAGGCGATGTAGAAGGGGTGCAGCAGAATCGAGCGGGACTGGATCAGCTCGTCGAGCTGGCGCAGCGTCTCGTGGTCGCTCATGGCGCGAGTCTCCGGGGCAGCGGGTGGCTATGCTGAAGGTGCTATCAGACAGGTTCGAGGGCGAACGCGCAAGACCCGCGGCGCAACACCGCCCGCGGCAGGAGCAGGCGGCATGAGGGCCGTCGACAGGCTCGAGGGCCCGGCTATAGATTTCAAACAGCAGCCAACCCAGGGTCCGTTCGGACCAGACGCGCCTCCCCAGGAGGAGCCATGAGTGCTCGCACGATGTTGCGCATCGCCCTCGTCGCGGCGATGCTCGCCTTCGTCACGGGCTCGGCCGTCGCGCAAACGGTGCGCACCACCAAAGCCGTATTTTCGCCCAACGAGCCGATCGTTCTCGAATACAGCGGTCTGCCGGGAAATGCCCAGGACTGGATCACCGTGGTGAAGCGGGGCGAGCGGGACGACACGTACGGGCAATGGGCATTCACGGGCGGAAAGCGCAGCGGCACCATGGAGTTCCAGGGCGAGGCCGCCGGGGAGTACGAGGTGCGCCTGTACTTCGATTGGCCCGCCGGCGGCTACAACGTCCAGGCACGCTACCCGTTCTCGGTCGGGGCCGCGCTCTCTCCCGGCGGCAAGGGGCCGTTGGCGCGCAGCGAGTACGCCTACGCGCAGAAGCGCGTCTATGCGCCGAACGAGCCGATCGTCATCGAGTACAGAGGACTGCCCGGAAACGCCCAGGACTGGATCGCTGTCGTCAAGCGAGGAGATCCAGACAACACGCACGGGGAGTGGGCGTACACGGAAGGGAAGCGCACCGGCACGTGGAACGTGCGTGGCCTGCCGGCCGGGGAATACGAGGTGCGCGTCTACTTCGACTGGCCGACCGGTAGCTACACGGTCCAGTCGCGCGCGCCGCTCACGGTCGGCACGCGCCCGGCTGATGCGCCCGATGACGTGGTCCTGGCCCGGCCGCTCGCCACGACGACGAAGCCGCAGTACAGCGCCGGCGAATCGGTGGTGGTTCAATACTCCGGCCTCCCCGGCAACGCGCAGGATTGGATAACGGTCGTGAAAGCCGGCGATCCCCCTGATACGCACGGAACCTGGCAGTATACCAGCGGCAAGCGCAGCGGCACCATCGACGTCGGACGCCTCTCCCCCGGCCAGTACGAGGTGCGCGTTTACTTCAACTGGCCGGACGGCGGCTATCAGATCCAGTCGCGCTATCAGTTCAGCGTCCGCTGAACCGCAGCGAGGCGCGAGCTTCACGCTTGGTCGAGCGAGGGACGGGCGGCGAGCTTCGGGAGCAGCACGCGGCTGAGGACGATTCCCACGACGATGTAGAAGGCGAGGTAGCCCGCGACCCCCCACAGAAACGCCAACCGGTAGCCCGGCAGTAGAGCGCCCATCAATACTGTCGCGCCGCCCCACCCTGCGATGCCGCGCAGCACCTTCGGCCAGGCGTTCCGCATCGTGTACCACAGGTCCGGGATGCGGTAGAGCGCCGCGATCGTCCGGATCGAGAGGTACACGCCCAGGCCGAATGCAGCCGCGTACCCGAGTCCGCTCACGCCGCACCTCCATCTAGGATACGGACTAAACCCCGGTCGCCGTCCACCTCCACGCGCGCGCCGGTCGGGATGCGGCGTGTGGCGTCGGGCACGTCCACCACGCACGGCATGCCGTACTCGCGAGCGACCGTGCCCGCATGCGAGAGGTAGCTGCCGACCTCCACCACGGCGGCGCCGGCGGTGAGGAAGAGCGGCGTCCAGGCGGGATCCGTGTAGGGCGCGACCAGCACCTCGCCGGGGCGGAGCGCCGCGTCTACGGACGGGTCCAGGATGACGCGCGCGACCCCCTCGTACCGGCCGGGCGAGGCCGAGAGACCCGCCAGCACGTTCGCGTCGGCTACCTCTGCAACGGCCGGCCGCTGCGGCCGCTCGATCCCGATCGTCTTGGGCGGCGTGATCTTGGCGAGGCGCACGTGCTCGAGCCGGCGCTCGCGCAGGCGGTCCTCGACGTCGCGCCAGCCGAGGCGGCCGGCGCGCAGCGCCTCGACCTCGCGCCAGCGCAGGAAGAAGATGTCGTCCCTGCACTTGAGCTTGCCCTGGCGCAGCAGGTCGGCCTCGACCTCGAGCAGCTTCTTGCGCACGTAGGCGAGCGCCATGATGTGGTAGAAGCGCGAGTTCTCGCGCAGCTTGAAGTAGTAGCGGGCGCGCTGCGCCGCGAAGTCCACGAGACGACGTCGCACGCCCAGCATCCGTTCCAGCGGCAGCTGCTCGAGCGCGCGACGCACCTCGGCCTCCGCCTGGCTGCGTGCGTGCGTGGCCTTGTCGCCGTGGCCCGCCGCGCCGGCAGCGAGCAAATGATTCTTGATCATGGCGAGGACCGGGGCCGAATTTTCGGCCCAGCGCGGGGCCTGGAGCTCGAACTCGCGGATCGCACGATGGCCGTGCACGGCCAGGAACCCATCCAGCCGCGCGAGGAAGTCGCGTGCCGCAGGCTCATCGCGCAGCCGCGCGAGGACGGCGTCGGGCGCGTGGTGGGTGAAGAGCTCGGCGACTTTCGGGGACGACGTCGCCTCGTGCGCGAGCGCCTGGATCTCGCGCCCCATCTCGGCCGACCGCACGCCCTCCGAGCCGGAGCAGAGGAGCGCGGCGGCGTCGGGGCGAAGCTTCGGCGCCCACCGCTGCAGCATGCGCCGGAGCAGCGCCAGCCAGGGCGCGTTACGGAGGCAGGTGGCGTTGACGAGAATGGGCATCTGCCCGATCGGCTCGAGGAGGCGGGGGCTGAGCAAGAGCTGCCGGAATGCGCCCGCGGGGTCCAGGGTCGGGTCATGCTGGACGCGGCGGCACCGCTCGCGGTAACCATCCATGAAATCGTCCGGCATGCCGCGCGTGCGTGCGAGCGTGGGCGCCGCGGTCAGCCAGCCGAGCAGGCCGGCGGCGAGCGCGAGCGGCAGCCGCTTCAGCGAGATACGCAGCTTCGGCGGTGCCTCGGCGAACATGGAATAGAGCACGTCCGCCAGCTCGGCATCCGAGAGCTCGAAGGGGATGAACAGCCGGAAGTGGTCGAGGTTGGCGTAGAATCGGCCGCCGATCGTCCGGAACACGGGTTGGAAATTGCCCGCGATGAGGTCGGCCGAGAGCGGCGTCATCGGATCGGTGAAGTTCTCGGCGAGCGGCTTGAAGAGCACGTACTTTCCCGTGATTCCCTTGCCGGGCTCCTCGCGCTCGAGCGTCGTGATCGGCCGCGACTGGAGCAGGTGGACGCGGCCATCGGTGATCGCCCATTCCACGTCCTGCGGCGCGCCGAAATGCTCCTCGCACTTCACCGACCAGCGCGCGATGGTTTCGACTTGATCGGGCCGTAGCGCCTCACGCCGCACGAGCTCCGGCGGCACGGGCACGAGCCGTTCGTCGTGGCCGTTGGCCAGGCGCGCGGGCACCATGTAGCGTTTCTCGGCAATGCGCCGCTCGCGCACGCGCAACCCCTCGCGCGCGAGGACGTACCGGTCGGGCGTAACGCGGCCGTCCACGAGCGCCGCGCCCATCCCCCAGCTCGATTCGATCACGAGCTCGCCACGGTTACCGCTCACGGGGTTGGCCGTGAAGGTCACGCCGGAGACTTCCGATAGGACCATCTCCTGGACGACGACGGCCATGGAGACGGACGCGTGCGGGATGCCGCGGCTCGCGCGGTAGCTCGCGGCCTCGGGCGACCACAGCGACGCCCAGCACCGGCGGATCATGTCCAGGAGCTGCGCGGCCCCGACGTAGTAGTAGGTGCCGTGCTGGCCGGCGAAGCTCGCGCCCGCGAGATCCTCGGCCGTGGCCGAGCTGCGCACCGCGCAGGCGACGCCGTCCCGGCCGGCGACAAGGGCGGCGTGGGCCGCGCGGATCTCGGCGGCGAGCGCCTGCGGGATGTCGGCGTCGACGATCCTGCGCCGGAGCGTGGCGCAGTGTTGTGCGAGCTGGTCTGGGCTCGTCCCTTCGAGCGCCGCCAGATCGTGGGTCAACCCGAGCGAGTCGAAGACCTCGCGGCAGGCGGGGGCGGA
>JACQPS010000006.1 GCA_016207445.1 Gemmatimonadota bacterium
AGCATCTACGTGTTCGTGAGCGAGCAGCCGGCCGGTGTCACGCTCGTCTCCCTGCGCCCCGACTGGGAGCCGCGTTTCCTCCAGCCGGCGCTGGAACAGTCGCTCGGGCTGCCGGTGCGAGGTTACCTGCGCATGCCCTCGAGCGCGTACGTGCGGACCGGCGTCGCGCTGGAGGGCGGGCGGGCGGTGCCGGAGCCGGAGGTGCGACGCGCGGCGGCGGCGGCCGATCTGCTCGTGCTGCATGGCGTGGGCGAAGACGCGCCACCGTGGACGCTCGAGCTGGCGCGCCGGGCTCGCCGGGTCCTGGTGTTTCCGGCTGCGCAGGCGCAGCGGGTCGGGGTTCCTGCGACGCCGCGTCCGCCCGTTCCGGGCGAATGGTACATCACCGATGCGCCGCCACCCTCCCCGCTAGCGCCGCTCCTTGCCGCCATGCCCGTGCAGGAGCTGGCGCCGCTCGGGGAGCTGCGCCCGGTCGATGCGCCGCCCGGCGCCTGGGCGCCGCTGGAAGCGAGCCGCGGGCGTCGTGGCCCGACCGCGCCGGTGCTCCTGGCTGGAGGGCAGGGCGGCCGTCGCTGGGCCGTCGCCCTGGCGGACGGATTCTGGCAGTGGGCGTTTCGCGGCGGCGCGCCGCGCGAGGCGTACCGCCGCCTGTGGGCGGCGGTGGGCGGCTGGCTGATCGAGGAGGAGACCGTGCCGCTGGCCGCCGCGATCCGACCGATCGAGCGCGTGGCCGCCCGCGGCGTACCCGTGCGCTGGCTGGCCGCCGGCCTGAGCCCCGACTCGCTGAGCCTGCGCGTGCTGGACCAGCAGGGCGCCATCGCGCTGGATACGATGTTGCGCTCGCTGCGGCAGGATACGGCCCACGGACCGGTCCTGCCGCCGGGCCACTACCGGTACCAGGCTCGCGCCTTCGCGCAGGGGCGAGAGGCCGGGGGCGCGGACGGGGCTTTCACCGTCGAGAGCTATTCGCCCGAATTCACTCGCCCGCGCGTGGGGCTCGAGGGAGTTGTCGCGCCGTCGGCGAGCGCGGCTGCGGGGTCGTTCCCGACCGCGCCGAGGCGGCTGCACGCGTCGCCCTGGCCGTACCTGCTGTTCGTGTCGCTGCTGTGCGTCGAGTGGGCGCTGCGGCGGCGCTGGGGATTGCGGTAATGAAAAGATTTCACCGCAGAGGCCGCAAAGAACGCAAAGGTTTCACTCTCGAGTACCGAGAGGAGCCGGCAAGCCAACGTCAAATAATGAAGTTGAATCATCGCTGAGCCGGCTGCATCGCGCGACGAACCCTTTGCGCTCTTTGCGTTCTGTGCGGTCAAAAGAATTTCGATTGACTGACCGATGACCCGACTCGTTCGCCGAAGTGAAGAAAAGAAAGCGCTCTGGCAGCGGATCAAAGAGGTCGCGCTGACCGATGTGAGCGTGCTCGCGCAGGGGCTCGACCACGCCGCGCTGGAGCGGCTCGAGGAGCTGCTGCTGGCGCACGATTTCGGCGTCCCCGCCACGCTCCGGCTGGTCGATCGCGTCGAGGGGCTGGCACGCCAGGCGAAGGTCCGGACCGAGCCGCAGTTGCGGCAGGCGGTGCAGGACGAGATCACGAACATCCTCGGCGCCAATGAAGCCGATGGCGCGCTCCGGTTCGCGCCGGACGGCTGCAGCGTGTTCCTGATGGTCGGAGTGAACGGAGTCGGGAAGACCACGACCATCGGGAAGCTGGCGCACCGGCTGCGGCAGGACGGGCGGCGCGTGCTGCTCGCGGCCGCGGATACGTGGCGCGCCGGCGCGATCGAGCAGCTCCGTATCTGGGCCGGGCGGGCCGGCGCCGACTTCGTCGGCGCGGCGCCCGGCGCGGATCCGGCCGCCGTGGCGTTCGACGCGGTCTCTGCGGCGCAGGCGCGCGGTGCCGACGTCGTCATCGTGGATACCGCTGGGCGCCTGCACACACAGGGCGACCTGATGGCCGAGCTGGCCAAGGTGGAGCGTGTCCTGGCGAAGAAGCTGCCGGGCGCGCCGCACGAGACGCTGCTCGTGCTGGACGCGACCGTCGGCCAGAACGCCATCGCCCAGGCCCGCACCTTCGCGAACGCGCTGCGGCTCACCGGGCTCGTGCTCGCCAAGCTCGACAGCACGGCGAAGGGCGGGATCGTCGTGGCGCTCCAGGAGGAGCTGCACCTGCCCGTCAAGCTGGTCGGGACCGGTGAAAGCCTGGATGACCTCCAGCCGTTCGACGCGGCGCGCTTCGCCCGCCAGCTCCTGACCGCCTGAGGAGCTCGCCCGCATGCCGCCTCCCGTCCTGTCGCTGCTGGACCGGCCCGCCCAGTACCTGAAGGGCGTGGGCCCCCGACGCGCCGAGGCGCTGGCCCGTCTCGGCGTCCACAGCGCGCGCGACCTGCTCCTCCATATCCCGCGGCGCTACGAGGACGCCAGCACGGTGCAGCGCATCGGCTCGGTTCAGGTGGGGACGGACGCCACGGTCATCGGCGAGGTGGTCAGCCAGGGCGTGCTCCCGACGCGCTCGGGTCTGCGCATCTTCCAGGCCGTGCTCCGGGACGGGAGCGGGCTGATCGAGGTGGCCTGGCCCGGCCAGCCGTTCCTGGACCGGAGCATCCACAAGGGCGACCTGCTGCTGGTGGCCGGGCCGGTCAAGTTCTTCCACGGCCGCCAGATCCAGCCCAGGGAGCACGTGGTGCTCGGGCGCGCCGACGAGGGCGCCACCGCCGCCGGCAAGGTGCTCCCCATCTACCCCGCCACCGAGGGCCTGTCGCAGCGCATGCTGCGCGCGCTGCTGGAAACCAACCTGGACGGGCTGCTGGCGGCCGCGGAAGCGGAGGAGGTCTTCTCGCCCGCGCAGCTGCGCTCCGCGGGGGTGCCGCCGCTGCGCGACGCGCTGGAGGAGCTGCACCGGCCCACCTCGGTGAAGCGGGCGGAGCGGGGACGGCGCCGGCTGGCGTACGAGGAGGCGTTCTTCCTGCAGCTCTTGCACGCGCGCGCGCACCGGCAGGCAGCCAGCGAGCGAGCGAGCGCGGGCGGCGGGATCGCGTTCCGGCGCACGGACGAGCTGATCGGGCTGCTCTACCGTCGGCTGCCGTTCGCGCTGACCGAGGCGCAGACTGGGGCGCTGCGGGAGATCTTCGCGGACATGACGTCGCCACGCCGCATGAATCGGCTGCTCCAGGGCGACGTGGGCTCGGGCAAGACGGTGGTGGCCCTGTTCGCGCTGCTGCTCGCCATCGAGAACGGCTGCCAGGCCGCGCTCATGGCGCCGACCGAGATCCTGGCCGAACAGCACGCCCGCACGCTGGCCGCCTTGCTGGAAGGCCTGCCAGTCCAGGTGACGCTGCTCACGGGCAGTCTGGGCGCGGCCGAGCGGCGCGCGGCGCTGGCGTCCATCGCCTCCGGCCGGGCTCCGCTCGTGGTGGGAACCCACGCCCTGATCCAGGAGGGCGTGCAGTTCCGCAAGCTCGGCGTGGCCGTGGTCGACGAGCAGCACCGCTTCGGCGTGCGCCAGCGCATGGCGCTGGCCGAGCAGGGCGCGGCGCCGGACGTGCTGGTCATGTCCGCGACGCCCATCCCGCGCTCGCTGGCGCTGACGCTGTACGGAGACCTCGATCTGACCGTCCTGGACGAGCTGCCGCCCGGGCGCCGGCGCATCAAGACCGCGCTGCGCGATGAGGCCGCGCGCGCGCGCGCGTATGACTTCATCCGCGAGCAGGTCGCGGCCGGGCGCCAGGCGTACGTCGTCTATCCGCTGGTGGAAGAGTCGGAGAAGGTGGACCTGCGCGCGGCCACGCAGGAGTTCGAGCGGCTGTCCCGCAACGTCTTCCCCGAGCTGCGCCTCGGCCTGATCCACGGCCAGATGCCTGCGGACGAGAAAGACGCCACCATGCGCGCCTTCGTCGCCGGCGAGATCGCTGTGCTGGTCTCGACCACCGTGATCGAGGTGGGGATCGACGTGGCCAACGCCACGGTCATGCTGGTCGAGCACGCCGAGCGCTTCGGCCTGTCGCAGCTCCACCAGCTGCGCGGCCGCGTGGGCCGGGGCGCCGACGAGAGCTACTGCATCCTGATCGCTAGCGGCGACGAGGAGTCCAACCGCCGGCTGGGCGTGTTCGTGTCGACCGACGACGGCTTCGCCATCGCCCGCGCCGACCTGCACCTGCGCGGCATGGGCGACTTCTTCGGCGCGCGCCAGCACGGCCTGCCCGACTTCCGCTTCTGGGACCCGGAAAAGGACGAGGACCTGCTCCTGCTCGCGCGCGAGCAGGCGCGCGCGCTGGTCGAGCTGGACCCCGACCTGTCGCAGCCCGAGCACCGCCCCTTTGCCGAGGTGCTCAGGGCCCGCTACGCCGAGCGCGAAAGGCTGTACGAGGTCGGCTGACCGTTCACGATCCCGAGCGGAGAACGCCGCAGGCCTCCCGCAGTCGAGGATCTTGTTCCGGTGGGGCGTCTCTGCGTGACCCCTGGCCCACGGCCTCGCTGCCGCCGTATTCTCCACCCCATGCCCGCTCCATCCCCGTGGCCGCCCCGCCGGCTCCCCGCAGCGGTTCGACGCCGCCTCGAGGTGGCCACCGCCATCGCCTGGGAGGCGCTGGTGGAGGCGCACACGCGCCATGCGCTGCAATTCGTCGCTTTGCTGGCGCACCGTCTCCCCTTCGACGAGGCCGTCGACCGCTACCTGCGCGACATGGATGTCGGTGACGTGACTGCGACCGCGGTCCGGCCGCGCGTGCTCACCGCGCTCGAGGACGCCGAGCGGTCCGATGCCGGTCGGCCCTCGCTCCCAGCGCCCGACGAGGGAGGGGAGCCCGTCGAGGGGTGGAAGCGCTTCCGTCCCGATGTCCTCATGCGCGGCGTCCAGGAGCGACACCGCCGGCGCGAGGAGACCGAGCGCTGGATCCAGCTCGCGATCGCGCGCGCGGAGGAGGGAGTCATCAGCGCCCACGTCGACAACGCCATCACCTTTGCGGCCACGCTGGCCGACCACATGCCCCTGGACCGCGCCATCGAGGCGTACATCGCCGCCGTCCCCCTCACCGGCGGCCGCGCCCAGGCGGTGCTCCAGCGCACGCTCGCCCGCCTCGCCGAAGCGCAGTTCCCCGCCGCCGGCCCGGCCGCGGCCACGGAAGATGCGGATAGCTGAGCCGCGCACCCCCCGATGTCTGCCCATCCCAAGCCGTTGACACATCGCGAGGGCCCGTCATAGTTTTGCAGGCTAATGTTATTTGCTGGACCCGAACGCTCTGGGCCGCATGGCTGATCACGAATTCCGGGGACCGCTGCTCCTGCTGGCCGGCACGGCCAACCGGCCGTTGGCCGAGGAAGTGGCGGACGAGCTCGGCATCCCGCTGGGCGACATGACGATCAAGCGGTTCGCCGATGGCGAGATCTTCGTGCGCATCAACCAGAACGCGCGCGGTCGCGACGTCTTCATCATTCAGCCGATGCCGCCGCCGGCCGACAGCATCATGGAGCTGCTGCTCATGGTGGATGTGGCGAAGCGGGCGTCGGCGGCCCGCGTGACGGTGGTCGTGCCGTACTATGGCTACGCGCGGCAGGACCGGAAGGACCAGCCGCGCGTGGCGATCAGCGCGAAGCTGGTGGCGAATCTGATCGAGGCGGCGGGCGCGGAGCGAGTGCTGGGAATGGATTTCCATACGCATCAGATCCAGGGCTTCTTCGACATACCGGTCGATCACCTGTACGCGGCGCCGGTGTTGACCCGGTACTTCAAGGAGAAGGGGCTCGACAACCCGGTGGTGGTGGCGCCGGACGTGGGGGCGGCCAAGATGGCGCGCGGCTTCGCCCGACGGCTGAACGCGAGCTTCGCCATCATCGACAAGCGGCGTCCGGCGCCGAACCAGGCGGAGGTGCTCACGGTGGTCGGCGAGGTGGAGGGCCGGATCTGCGTGATCGTGGACGACATGATCGACACGGCCGGCACGCTGGGAGGCGTGATCCACGCGCTGCGCGAGCGCGATGCCAGCGAAGTCTACGCTGCCGCCTCGCACGCGATCCTGTCGGGGCCGGCGGTCGAGCGACTCCGCGACGCACCCGTCACCGAGGTCGTGGTCACGAACACGCTGTACGTGCCGGACGAGAAGCGGTTTCCCAAGCTGACCATCCTCTCGATCGCGCCGCTGCTGGCGCAGGCGGTCCGCTACACGCATTCGAACGAGTCGGTGAGTCAGCTGTTTGACTGAAGGAGAACCCCATGGCGGCGACGGCGAATCTGAACGCAGTACTGCGGCAGGGGCGAGGCAAAGGCCCGGCGCGGCGGCTCCGGCGCGCAGGGCGCGTGCCGGCCGTGATCTACGGTCACGGCGATGAGACGCGGGCGCTCTCGGTGGACGCGCGCGAGCTCGAGCACCTGTTCGGGCGCATCAGTATCGAGAGCACGATCATCGATCTGACCATCGAGGGCGACGGCGCTGGCACGGTGAAGGCCCTGGTGCGCGAGGTGCAGATGCACCCCTACAAGCCGGAAGTGGTCCACGTCGACTTCTATCAGATCCACGCGGGCGAGCGCATCCACGTCGCGATCCCCATCCGGCTGGTCGGCACGGCGGCGGGCGTCAAGGCAGGCGGGCTCATGCAGCTCGCGCTGCACGACGTCGCCATCCGCTGCCTGCCGGAGCAGATCCCGGACGCCATCGAGCACGATGTCTCCGCGCTGGAGATCGGCGACTCGGTGCACGTGCGTGAGCTCGCGGTGCCGCCCGGCGTCGAGATCGAGGAGGATCCGGACCGCACGGTGTGCAGCGTGATCCCGCCGCAGGTCATCGCGCTCGAGGCACCGCCGGTCGCTGCCGAGGGCGTGGGTGGCGAGGTGGAGCCGGAGCTGATCCGCCGTCGTCCCGAGGAGGAGGAGCAGCCTCCGGCCACGGCGCAGGGTGGCGCCGAAGGGAGCGAGTCGAAGAAGGGCCAGCGGTGATACGGCAGGGGTCAGGGATCAGGGTCAGGGTCCAGGGATGCGAGTCGTCGGTTCCCCATTACGAGGCCGGCGTCACCTGGATCTCGGATTGCTGACCCCTGACCCCTGACTCCATGAAGTTCATCTGCGGGCTCGGCAACCCGGGCCCGGAGTACGAGGCCACGCGTCACAACGTGGGGTGGTGGGTGGTCGACCGGTTGCGGCAGGCGTGGGGTTTGGGGCGGTACCGGCGTGAGGGGGCGGCCCAGGTGGCCGACGGGCGCGTGGGAGAGCACTCCGTCCGCCTGATCAAACCCCTGACCTACGTGAACCGGAGCGGGGCGGCGCTGGCGCCGCTCCTCCGCCTCGACGACTTCGACGCGGGACGGGACCTCCTGGTCGTAGTGGACGACGTCGCGCTCGACGTCGGGCGCGTGCGCGTGCGCGCACGCGGCAGCGCCGGCGGCCACAACGGGCTAAAGTCGGTCGAGGCCGTGCTCGGTACGCGCGAGTACGCGCGGCTGCGTATCGGTGTGGGCGCGAAGCCGCGCGGCGTCGATCTGGCCGACTGGGTGCTCTCGCCCATGCCGGCGGATGAGGAGGTGCGCGTGCTCGAGGTTCTGCCCGCGCTTGTCGACGTCATCAGCGCCTGGGTGGAGGGTGGGGTCGGTGCGGCGCTCGCCCACGTGCAGAAGCTCTGACAGCCGTCGACGGTCAACTGTAAGCTGTCGACTGTGAACTGATTGGAGGCGTTCGTGACGCAACTCACTGCGTGGGCCCAGTGGTCCCCGGTGCTGGGCGCGCTGGGGCTGATGGTGGCCCTCGTCCTTTTCCTCTACATCAGGCGCCAACCGGCCGGAAGCGAGGTGATGCAGGAGATCGCCGGTCGCATCCACGAGGGTGCGATGGCATTCCTCCGGCGCGAGTACTCGGTGCTCGCCGTTTTCGTGGTGGTCGTGGCCGCTCTGCTCTGGCTGGTCCTGGGAAAGCTGACCGCGATCGCTTACGTCACGGGCGCGCTCAGCTCCGTGCTCGCCGGCTTCTTCGGCATGAGCGCGGCCACGCGCGCCAACGTCCGCACCTCGGCGGCGGCCAGGGACGTGGGGCAAGGCAAGGCCCTGCGCATCGCCTTCTACGGCGGCGCGGTCATGGGCCTGTCGGTGGCGGCGCTCGGCGTGCTGGGCGTCGGCGCGTGGTACTACTTCCTGGGCGCGGCCGCGATCAGCGAGTCCGATTTCGTCAGCTTTGCCCAGATCATCAGCGGCTACGCCATGGGCGCGAGCTCGATCGCGCTCTTCGCGCGCGTCGGCGGCGGCATCTACACGAAGTCGGCGGACGTGGGCGCCGACCTGGTCGGCAAGGTCGAGGCGGGGATTCCCGAGGATGATCCACGCAATCCCGCCGTCATCGCGGACCTCGTGGGGGACAATGTGGGCGATGTGGCCGGCATGGGAGCCGACCTGTTCGAGAGCTATGTGGGGAGCGTGATCGCGGCCATCGCCATCGCGGTGACCAGCGCGGCCTACGCCGCGGACCGGCTCGAGGCCGTCGCGCTGCCGATCCTGACCATCGTGGTCGGGCTCGTCACGTCCATCATCGGCATCTCGCTCATGCGCCTGCTCGAGCGGTTCAACCCGGCGGCGGCGCTGCGCAATGTGACCTTCATCGCGGCTGCGTTGTTCATCTTCGTCATGTACTTCGTGGTGAAGGCGCTCGGCTTCGAGGTCTTCGACCCGGAGGCCGGCCGGGCCTATCCTGCCACCGGTCCGTTCTGGGCGATCACGACTGGTGCCATCGTCGGCATCCTGATCGGCCTGGTCACCGAGTTCTACACGGCCTCTCGGCCGGTGAAGCGCATCGCGAAGGCGAGCCAGACGGGTTCCGCCACCAACATCATCACGGGCCTGGCGGTCGGCATGGAATCCACGGCCGCGCCCGTGCTGCTCATCGCGCTCGCCATCTGGATCTCGTACTACTTCGCGGGGCTGTACGGCATCGCCGTTGCGGGCGTGGGCATGCTGGCCACGGTGGGCGTGACCATGTCCGTGGACGCGTACGGGCCGATCGCGGACAACGCGGGTGGCGTCTCCCAGATGAGCCACCTGGGCCCGGAGGTGCGCAGGATCACGGACGGGCTGGACGCGCTGGGCAACACGACCGCCGCGATCGGAAAGGGCTTCGCCATCGGCTCGGCCGCGCTCACCGCACTCGCGCTCTTCAGCGCCTACACCTCCTCGGTCGGCCTGCGCGAAACCGGGCTCAACATCATCGACCCCGAGGTCGTGATCGGACTGCTGGTAGGGGGCGTGATCCCGTTCTTCATCGCGGCGCTGGCGCTGACCGCCGTGGGCCGGGCGGCCAGCGGCATGGTCGCAGAGGTGCGGCGGCAGTTCCGGGAGATCCCCGGCCTCATGGAAGGCCGCACCCGCCCCGATAGCGCGCGCTGCGTGGACATCTCGACGCGCGCGGCGCTCAAGGAGATGATCGCGCCCGGCCTGCTGGCCGTGACCACGCCGGTCGTGGTGGGCTATGTCAGCGTGCACGCGCTGGGCGGGCTCCTGGCCGGCGCCACCGTCTCGGGGGTGCTGCTAGCCCTCTTCATTGCGAACTCGGGCGGCGCCTGGGACAACGCCAAAAAGCACATCGAGGGAGGTGCGCTCGGCGGCAAGGGCTCCGACCCGCACAAGTCCGCCATCGTGGGCGACACTGTGGGCGACCCGTTCAAGGACACGGCCGGTCCGTCCATGAACATCCTGATCAAGCTCATGAGTGTGGTCTCGCTCGTGCTCGCGCCCTGGCTCGCGAAGGTGCACGGCCTCACCGGCGTCCAGGAGCCCGAGCAGGCGGGGGCGCTCTGGCAGGGCATTGGCAAGTTCTTCCAGTCGCTCTTCGGATAAGGGCGGCAGGGCCAGCAAACTGCGGTTTCGAAGTTCCCGTCCATGCGCGACCTCTCGTTCGAGAAGGCCATCGCCTTCGCCGCCGATCTCATTCGAATCCCTTCGCTCCCGGGAGGGGTAAGAACCCGCGACGTCGCATTCAACTCCATATGAGAAGCGGATGTCGAACCTGAAGCTGGGGATCGTGGGACTGCCCAACGTCGGCAAGTCCACCCTCTTCAACGCGTTGACCGGCGCGCGCGCACCGGCCGAGAACTACCCGTTCTGCACGGTGGACCCGAACGTCGGTGTGGTCGAGGTGCCGGACCCGCGGCTGGACCTGCTGTACGAGCGGGTCCAGCCGAAGGCCAAGGTGCCGACCGTCGTGAGCTTCGTCGACATCGCGGGGCTGGTGAAGGGCGCCGCGCAGGGCGAGGGGCTGGGCAACCAGTTCCTGGCCCACATCCGCGAGGTGGACGCGATCGTGAACGTGGTCCGGTGCTTCGAGGATCCCGACGTCGCCCACGTCCTCGGATCCATGGACCCGATCCGCGACCGCGACATCGTCAACGTCGAGCTCGCCCTCGCCGATCTGCAGACGGTCGAACGCCGGCTCGAGCGGGTCGAGAAGACGGCGCGCAGCGGCGACCAGGAGGCGCAGCAGGAGGCGGTGCTGCTCCGCAAGCTGCAGGTGCTGCTCTCCGAGGGCCGCCCCGCGCGCCATGTCCGCACCGAGGGCGAGGAGGAGGAGCGGCTGCTCGTGCGGCTTCAGCTCCTCACCAGCAAACGCGAGCTGTACGTCGCCAACATCGCCGAGTCCGACCTGTCATCGGGGGAGAACAGGTGCGTGCGCGCTTTGCGCGAGGCGGTCGAGACCGCCCACGAGCCCGCCGAGGTCATCCCCCTGGCCGCCGGCATCGAGGCCGAGCTCATGCAGCTCGCGCCGGAGGAGCGGCTGGAATTCCTGCGGGAGCTGGGATTGGAGGAGCCGGGACTGCACCGGCTGGTTCGCGCCGGGCACAGGCTGCTGGGGCTGATCAGCTTCTTTACGCACAACGAGAAGGAAGCCCGCGCCTGGACCATCCAGCGCGGCACGCGCGCCCAGCAGGCCGCCGGCGAGATCCACACGGACTTCGCCCGTGGCTTCATCCGCGCCGAGACCCTCGCCTGGGACGACTTCGTGCGCGCCGGCTCCATGAAGGTCGCCCGCGAGCACGGGCTGATCCGGAGCGAGGGGCGCGACTACGTCGTGCAGGATGGGGATATCATCCTGTTCCGGTTCAACATCTGAGAATCGAAACCGGCGCGAACCGCCGCCTCCCGCCGCGGCTCAGTAGCCTTCCGGCCCGGACACGTCACCGCCGCCCAGGTGCCGCGCCAGCCAGCGCCGCATCCGGGCGGTGTGCCGTCCTTCCCAGTAGACGCGGTCGCACGACGGGCAGCGGGCGAGCGCCGGCTGCGTATCCGGAACGCCGGGCGGAATCCGATCCGCCACCTCCTGGGCTCGCGTGGGCTCCAGGGCGACGTTGCACAGCATGCAGCGCGTGAAGAGCCGGGCGCGGCAGTCCAGCCCGAAGCGCTCCACTGCGTCCCGAAGCTGCTGCGCCGGGGTCTGGCCTGCCACGAGAACGACGACGTCCACGCGCCATGCGCGGGCGAGCTTGCGATCCCGCGTCAGCAGCAGGCGCCGCTCGCGCACGGCGCGTCGCACCAGCGCGCCATCGCGATCGGCGCCAGCGTCCTCGGCATCATAGCCGAGCGCACGCAGCCAGCGCCCGAGCCGGCCGAGCATCGCGTCGCAGAGGAAGCGCGGCTCGTCCGCGTCGTCGGGCAGCCGCACCTCCAGGGTCAGGCCAACGCGCTCGCCGCAGGCGCAGTCGACGGTGCGCCCGAACTGAAAGAGCGTGACGTCGTACTCCCGTGCGCAACGGGGGCAGCGGATAGCCATATTCAGCCGCCCAATCGCTGCGCCAGCTCCTGCGGCAAGCGCTCGCGGCTCGCCTTTGTCACCTGGACGATCTCGACTCCTGGGGCCCCGCGGTAGCGGTCCGCCACGCGGTGCGCTCGGGCCAGGACCGTGCCGAGCAGGGGATTGGGTGCGCGGAAAAGTCGCGGCAGCAGCGCGACGAAAGCATCGCTGGAGAATTCCATCTTTCCCATTTCATCCACGATCAAGAGCCTGGCCGGGTCGCGCAGTCCGGCCTCGAGCGCGCGCACGCCGATCTCCTCGAAGGAGGCGATGTCGACACCGTACTTGCCGACTCTCGGCCCGCCTCCACCCACGCGTGCGAGCGCGCCGCGCTTGCCGTCGAGTGCGACGACGTCGAACCCGATCCTCGCGCCGCGTGCCCGCACTTCCTCGGTATAGAACCCCGCGCAGCGACGGCCGAGCAGCTCGACCGTGCGCAGGATCACCGTCGTCTTGCCGGACCCGGGCGGGCCGGTGAGCAGGATACGCGTGGGCTGGCTCATGGCGAACCGTTGCCTGCACCAGAATAGCGGCTGCCCCGTCCGGGCGGCACGGGCGAAAAGGCAGCGAGGCCACCGGGCGACCTCGCCCGGTGGCCTCGTCCGCCGCCGCGCCGGGCGCCAGCGCTCGGCACGGGCGGCGCCGCGTCACGGCCGAGAGCCGATGCGCACGGCCGCGCGGCTCCGCCCCTGCGCCTGACCGCTGATCGACGGCGCTCCCACAGATACGCTGCCCGCGCCGCGTGCCTCGACGGATGCGCCCGCGCCGGAGCGCTCACCGGGACGGCGAGCGCGGCCGTCCTCCGGCTGTGTCTCGGCGGCGTCGCCCGCCTCCCGCTCCTGGCCGATGCGGAGCCCGAGCACGCCCTCGTGCGCCAGCTCGGCGGCGCCACGCGCCTCGCGCAGCAAGTCGGCCTGCACAAGCGCGGCTGCGCGCGCCGAGGATTCGCCGTGAGCCACGAGCTCGCCCAGCTCGATCAGCGCCTCCTCGCGCTGCTCGGGCGGGGCCGAACGGCCCACCTCGGCCACGGCGTTGGCCTCGGCGCCGGACTCGAGCGCGAACGCGGCGGCCGCGAGCT
The DNA here is from genome assembly GCA_016207445.1 of Gemmatimonadota bacterium. GTDB lineage: Bacteria > Gemmatimonadota > Gemmatimonadetes > Longimicrobiales > RSA9 > JACQPS01. The sequence goes on from JACQPS010000006.1 coordinate 12,825, forward strand.
CGCCCGGCCGAGCCTCTCGGCCCCGCTCCTCCATCGCCTGCTTGGCCTCCAGCAGCACCTCCAGCCGGTGCTCGATGGTGCTGGCGATGCGGGTCATCGAGACGCCCTTTGCCTTCCCCTCCTCGATCTTCGACTCCAGAAGCGACACGGGGACCCCGGCCTCGAGCGCCTGCTCCAGCGCCGCCTCGATGCGGGCCTCGGCCTCCGCCTCGCCACGCCCCTCCCCACGCGCCCCGCCCTGCGCCGACAGCGCCAGTGGCGTCAGGAGCACCAGAACGATTGCATGGATCATTCGCTTGCGCATAACCACGAACCTCCTCCGTTGATTCTGGAAACGGCAGCTGCGCCGCCTCCTGGCAGAACGACGACCGAGGTGGCGTGGAGGTAACGCCAGCAGGAAAGAGCGGAGGCGGAATGTCGTGTACGTGTACGAGTACGAGTACGTTCACGTGTACGCGTCGGCCCGTTGCTCCGGAAACGCATCCAGGTGCGAAACGCACGAACGTACACGTCCACGTACTCGTACGCGTGCACGTACACGGCCTTACTCCAGGGAGTAGACGGAAGCCCCAGAACTGGTTATACTACCGCGTTTTCACCTGCTCCGCGCATTCCCGGCGCGGGGCCGCACGAGACCGAGGGAGGGAACGGTGCGCGACTACGAGGTGGTCTACATCTTCGACTCGGCGCTGCCCGAGAACCGCATCCAGGAGAAACTGGACCGCTTTCATGGGGCGCTGACCGGGAACGGCGGCGCCGCAGAAGTGACCGCCGTGGATCTGTGGGGCAAGCGTCAGCTGACCTATCCCATCCGGAAGAAGACGGCGGGCTTCTATGTGGTGGCGCAGTTCCGCGCGGAGCCGGAGGCGCTGCCGGAGTTCGAGCGATTACTCAAGCTGGATGAGGAGCTGCTGCGCTATCTGCTGGTGGTGAGCGAGGGCGAGCCGACGGCGCCGGTGTCGCCGGCGCGGCGCGAGCCGCGACGGGAAGACGAGGAAGGCGACGAGCCGGGGGAGGAGGAATAATGCGACGGCCGGCGAAAGCCTGCCCCCTGTGCGAGTCGGGGATCCGGCAGGTGAATTACAAGGACGAGCGCACCCTCTCGCGGTTCGTCACGGATCAGGGCAAGATCCTGCCGCGGCGCATGACGGGGATGTGCGCGCGCCATCAGCGGCAGGCCGGCACGGCCGTCAAGCGCGCCCGCTACCTGGCGCTGCTGCCGTTCGTCAAAGGCTACGAGGGGTAGGTCGGTGGCCAGGGTCGGCGGGCGCGGCTGGGGCACCGTCGCCGCGCTCGCGCTGGCGGCAGCGGTGCTGTCGGTATTCGACGCCGTCGTCCTCATCTTCCTCCCGCTCGCGTTGCTCTGGGTGGCGCTGCCGCCCCGGCGCCCGTTACTGCTGGCTGCCGCCGCAACGATCCTGGCATGGAGCTTCGCGCAGCGCGGCACCGATAGCTTCTGGTACGCGGAGCGCGGCTGGGCGCTGATCCTGGGCGCGTGGTTCGTGCTCATGGTGCTGCTGCTGCCGCGGGGCGGCTTCCTGGCGCGCGCGCTCGCGGCGATCGGCGCCGCCACGGCCAGCTCCGCGCTCCTCTTCCTCGTGGACCGTCGCGCCTGGGCGAGCCTCGACTGGCTGGTCGCGCACCGCCTGCGCGACGGCGCCGCCGACGCGGTCGCCGTCTTCGGTCCCGTCCTGGGGACCGCGAGCTGGGGCGCCCGCCTGACCGGGGCCGTGTATCAGGCGGCCGAGCTCCAGGCGTTATTGTATCCGGCGCTGCTGGCCCTCGGCTCGCTGGCGGGGCTGGGCGTCGCCTGGTGGGCGTACCGCCGGCTGTCGCTGCGGGAGGCGCACCCGCTCGCGCCGATCCGCGAGTTCCGCTTCCGGGACGAGCTGGTCTGGCTGGTCATCGCGGGCGCCGTGCTGATCGCGCTGCCGCTGGGCGAGCTGGCCACGCGCGCCGGTTCGAACGTGCTGGCTTTCATGAGCGTGCTCTACGCGCTCCGCGGGACCGCCGTCATCCTGGCACTGACCGGAGCGATCGGGCCGGGCGGCGTTTTCTTCGCCGCCGTCTCGGTGCTCTTGCTGTACCCGCTGGTCATGGCTGCCGCCGTGCTGGTCGGCCTGACCGACACCTGGTTCGACCTGCGGGCGAGGCGGCGGGCGAACGCAGGGGCCAGGGGTCAGGGGCCAGGGGTCAGCTGAGCGCCCCGAACTGACCCCTAATCCCTGATCCCTGACCCCTAAACCAGGCTTAAGGAGCTAGTCATGAAGACAGTAAAGGTGATCCTGCGACAGGACCTGCCCAATCTCGGCGATGCCGGCGACGTGGTGAACGTCAAGCCCGGCTACGCCCGCAACTACCTGCTCCCTCGCGGCTTCGCCTACGAGGCCACCGAGGCCGCCGTGCGACAGCTCGAGGAGGACCGCCGCCGGGAAGAGGCGCAGAAGCGCAAGGAGTTCCTGGGGGCGCGCCGCCGCGCGGCCGCACTGGAGGCCGTGTCCCTGACCTTCGAGGCGCGCGCCGGCGAGGAAGGGAAGCTGTTCGGATCGATTACGCCGGCCGATATTGCCGACCGGCTGAACGAGCAGGGGCTCGATTTCGCTGTCGACCGGCGCCAGATCGAGCTGGACGAGCCGATCAAGAACCTGGGCGTCTACACGGTTCCGGTCCGGCTGCACAGCGAGGTCCGTCCCGAGATCAAGGTCTGGGTCATCAAGGCAGACTAGGGGTCAGGGGACAGGGGTCAGGGATCAGCGGGCGGAAGCGGGACGACAGCAATGCTCGGCGTTGGTCGCTAATCCTTGCGCGGCAACTGACCCTGATCCCTGAGCCCTGAAACTCCCTGGCACGTTCGCTGCAATCCTGCCCGCGCGGGAACTTTCCCGGCGAAGTCGGACTATGTAGCACATGACGAGAACCCGTCTGGAGGACGCCGGCAGGGGCATGTCCCGATCCAGCGTCGAAAGAGTGCCGGCACTGCCG
>JACQPS010000115.1 GCA_016207445.1 Gemmatimonadota bacterium
CGCGATGCAGTGCGTGGCGGCTGTGACGCCGGCGGCGGCGCGGTGGCGCGCGCCCAGCCCGGAGGGCACCTCAGCGTCGGGAGAGACATCCTCGAGGTAGCGCCCGCCCGCCAGCACCACGCCGTCCTCGCGGACCACGAAAGCGCCGTCCATACCGGAGAACTCGCGCAGCGCGCGGCGGGCGGGCGCGTTCAGGATGCAGCGCTCGTCTTCGGGGTGTCCCTCGAACGGGTTGAGCACGATGGGGTGCGAGTGAGCGAGCACGGCCTCGTGATCGCCGAGCGTGGCGAGGAGCCCGACGCGCTTTCCCTCCCTGCCCTCGTGCCCCAGCTCGACGCACAGGTTGAGCAGCGCATCGAAGGCGGCCGGGTCGGTCGCGTGCGCGAGCGTGGTGAGCGGCGCGTCGGCTTCGCCGTCCAGCAGCTCTTCCTCGTGCACGAGGTCCACGACCGCGACCGTGTCCAGCTCGCCGTCGCCGTTGCCGCCGTTGCCGGAGATGATCACGACGCGCTCGCCCGGTCGCAGCTGCCCGGCCGCCAGCGCTTCCAGCAGCGCGATCTTGGCGCGGCCGCGGCGGCGCAGCCGCACTTGTGGCAGCACGACGATCTCGCCGTCGCCGGGGGCGCGGCCGGCGTCCGTGCGCGCGGCGAGCACGCGGTGGCCCCGGCCGAGCTCGCGGCGCAGAAAGTCCGCGGCTTCGGGGACCGCGGCCGCGAGCAGCACGGCGGCCGCCTCGGTCTCGCGCGCGACCAGCACCGCGCCTTCGAGGACTGCCCGGTTCTTCGCCTGCATCGTCTCCTCCGCCATCAGGTACGGCAACTCGTGGGCCGGGGTTGAAGGGGTCAGGGGTCAGGGTTCAGGGGTCAGCCTGTGCCGAGCGTCCGAAGCTGACGCTGGCCCCTGGCCCCTGGCCCCTGACCCCTGACCCCTGATTCCGGGCGCCAAAAAAGGGCCGGGGACCCGAACGCCCCCGGCCCGGTGCGGAGCCGACGTCGCCTACTTGATGGCCGTGAACGTCACGCTCTTCACGCCGAACTTCGCCGCTTCCTTCCGGGTCGATTCCTTCCGGAACTCGAAGCTGGGCTCGGCGTGCACCTGGATGTCCTGGAACCCGACGGCCGCGAGCAGCTCGACGAACTCTGCCACCGGCAGAGCGCCGCCAATTCAGGCGGCCCAGAGCTTGGGGTCCTTGCGGACGTTCTCCGCGATCTCGCGCTCGCTCACGATGTCGGTAAGGGAGAGCCGGCCGGCCGGCGCGAGCACGCGGTACAGCTCCTGGAGCACGACCTTCTTGCGCATGGCGAGGTTGACGACGCCGTTCGAGATCACGAGCTGCGCCGTGCCGTCCTCGACCGGGAGCTGCTCCATGCGGCCCTCGCGGAAGTCGACGTTGGCCGCCCCCGCCGCCCGGGCGTTGGCGCGCGCCTTCTCGAGCATGACCTGATTCAGGTCCACGCCGATCACGCGGCCTCTCGGGCCGACGGCGTGCGCTGCGAGCAGCACGTCCAGGCCGGCGCCGCTGCCCACGTCCACCACCGTCTCGCCCTCGCGGTAGCCGGCGGTGCGGTGCGGGTTGCCCACGCCCGCGAACGACTCGACCGCGCCGACCGGCAGCCGGTCCACGATCTCGGCGGGGTAGCCGAGGCGGAGCGCCGCGGTTCGCCCTGTGTGGAAGTGGTACTCCTTGTCGGGCTGCGTCGCCACATCGCGGTACATCTCGAGTACCGCGTCGAAGAGCTTTGCTTCCAGCGTTGCGTCCATCACTGTCGCCATGCCTGACCTCCCGAGGGAACACGAGAGAGACCCCACGCGGCCACCAGCGCGGAGGCCGCCGTCAGCGCCGCAACGACCAGGATCGCGGCGCTGAAGCCCACGAGATCGGAGACGACGCCGGCCAGGACGCCGCCGGCGACGTAGCCCGAATCCCGCCACAGACGGTACACGCCCACCGCGCTCGCGCGCTGCCGTGGTGTGACCAGGTCGCTCACCTGCGCGAGCAGCGTCGGGTAGACGGCCGCGGTGCCCAGCCCCAGGAGCACCGCCAATCCCGCCCACGCGCCGAAACCGTGCGTGGCCGGGACCAGCGCCAGCGCGAGCGCCTGCACCAGGAGCCCGCCCACGATGAAGCGGCGCCGGCCCCAGCGGTCGGAGAGCGCGCCGGTCACGAGCTGCGCCAGGCTCCAGCTCGCCGGATACAGCGCCGCGAGCCAGCCGATCTGCGCCACCGTCACGCCGCGCGCCGCGAAAAACAGCGGGAAGATGCCCCAGGCCAGCCCGTCGTTCAAGTTGTTCACCAGCCCGGCCTGGTTCGCCGCGAAGAGCGGGCGCTGCTTCACGCTCGCGTCCACGACCCCGGCGGCGAGGCTGCCGCGCACTCCCAGCCCCGGCGTACCGGCCGCGCGTTCCTCCGCCTCCACGTGCGCACCGGTGTCGCGCACGAACAGCAGCGTGAGCCCGAGCCCCAGCGCCACCGCTCCGGAGGCCAGGCCGAAGGCCGCGCCGCGCGGCCCGATCGTGCCCGCCAGGTAACCGGCTGCGAGCGCCGCCACGGCCACCCCCAGATACCCAGCGAACTCGTTCAGCCCCATGGCCAGGCCGCGGCGCTTCGGCCCGGCCAGGTCCATCTTCATGATCACCGTCGCCGACCACGCCAGCCCCTGGTTCAAGCCCAGCAGCAGGTTGGCGAAGATCACCCACTCCCACGACGGCGCCAGGAGCAGCAGGAGCGGCACGGGCGCGCCCGCGAGCCACCCCGCAATCAGCACGCGCCGCCGACCCAACCGGTCCGCCAGCCCACCGGCCGCGAGGTTCGACACCGCTTTGGCAATGCCGAACGCGACCAGGAACGAGAGCGCCGCCGTCGCCGATGCGATGCCGTACTCCGACTCCGCCAGCAGTGAGGCCAGCGGCCGCTCCACACCCACCACCGCGCCCACGAACGCGTTCACCAGCACCAGCAGCGCGAACTGCTCCGCGTTCGCGCGCAGGCCGAGGCGCACGCTCCGGTCCGCGCCCGCTTGCGGCGCGAGGTGTGCGGCCGCGCTTACTCCGCGCCACCAATGCGTCCGCTCGTTGCGTTCCTCCATGCGGCGAAGGTACGCCTCGCGCAGCCGCGCGGTCCAA
>JACQPS010000116.1 GCA_016207445.1 Gemmatimonadota bacterium
ATGATCTGCCGGACCACGTGCATTTCCCGCATATGCGGCACGTCAACGCGGGGCTGCAGTGTCAGGAGTGCCATGGGCCGGTCGAGACGATGCGGGAGATCGAGCGGGTGGCGCCGCTGCGCATGGGGTGGTGCATCACCTGCCACGAGCAGCGGAAGGCGAGGAGGGACTGCTTCATCTGCCATTACTGAGAGTTCACAGTTGACAGTTGACAGTTGACAGTAAGAAGCACACACGCGCTCCATCTACCATGGGCTGTCCACCTACAGCGAATGGCCGTGAACTGTCAACTGTGAACTGTCGACTGTGAACTAGGACGGATATGGCGATCGAACGTCGCGAGTTCCTGAAAGTCCTGGGCGTCGCCGGCGCCGGTGCGAGCGTGTTCGGCTGCAGCACGCGCGAGGCCGAGCGGTTGATCCCCTACGTCATTCCGCCGGAGGAGATCGTCCCCGGCGTGGCCACGTGGTACCACACGACCTGTCGCGAATGCCCGGCCGGCTGCGGCCTGAACGTGCGCACGCGCGAGGGGCGGGCGGTCAAGGCGGAAGGCAACCCGGCGTCCCCCATCTCGCACGGGCGGCTGTGCGCACGTGGCCAGGCTTCGCTGCACGGGCTCTATAACCCGGATCGGATCCCGCAGGCACTCGCGCGCGCGAACGGCGACTGGTCGAAGCTGAGCTGGGATGAGGCCGAGCAGCGGCTCGCGCAGGCGCTGGCGCAGGCGCGTGGCCGGACGGTCTTCCTCACCGGCAACTTCGCAGGCTCGCTGGACCACCTGATCGACGAGTGGTGCACGGCCTTCGGCATCCAGCGGGTGCGCTTCGACGGCTTCGCCTGGGAGCCGTTACGAACGGCGAACCGACTGCTCTTCGGTATCGATGGCGTGCCCACGCACGACTTCGCGGCCGCGGAGGTGGTGATCACCTTCGGGGCCGATTTCATGGAGACCTGGCTCTCGCCGGTGGATTACGCGCACGGGTTCGTGCGCGCGCACGCGTACGAGAACGGCCGCCGCGGCCGTCTCATCTCGATCACGCCGCACCAGTCGCTGACGGACCTGAACGCGGACGAGTGGCTGCCCATCCGCCCGGGCACCGAGCACCTGATCGCGCTCGCCATCGCGAAGCAGATCGTGCAGGACGGCCGCGGCCAGGCCGGCGCCGCCGCCGCGCTGCTGGCGAGCGTGGATGTCGCCGCCGCGGCGGAGCAGGCGGGCATCTCGCCGGAGCGGGTCCGGCAGGTCGCGCGCGAGTTCGCCAATGGCGGCCGCTCCCTCGCCGTGGGCCCGGGCGTCTCCTCGACGCACGGCGCGGCCACGGCGGTCGCGGCGGCGGTCGCGGTGCTGAACGTGGTGGCCGGCAACCTCGGCCGCACCGTGCATTTCGGCCGATTGGAGAGCGCAGCGGCGGGCGACTCGTACCGCGAGGTGCGTGACGTTCTGGCTCGCATGCGCGCCGGGCAGGTCGGGGCGCTGCTGGTCTACGGCTCCAACCCGCTGTACGCCCTGCCGCCGCAGGACGGCGTGAGCGAAGCGCTCGAGCCGGTGCCTTTCATCGCCTCGTTCTCGACCTTCCTGGACGAGACGAGCGAGCGGGCGCACCTGCTGCTCCCCGACCATCACTTCCTCGAGGCCTGGGGCGACTACGTACCGCGCACGGGGGTGCACGCGCTCGTGCAGCCTGTGATGACGCCGGTCTTCGCCACCAAGCAGACCGGCGACGTGCTGCTCTCCGTCGCGCGTCGCGCGGGCGCGACACTCCCGTCCGCCGCCGGCACCTTCTACGACTACCTGCGCGAGCGTTGGCGGCAGGACGTGTACCCGCGCACGGGCGCGGCCGCGCCTTTCGATGACGCGTGGTGGCGCGAGGCGCTCCGGGTCGGTGTCGTGGTTACGCCGGCGCCGGATCCTGAGGTGTCGTTGAACGCGGCGGGGCTCGCACAGATCCGGTTCGACACGCCGGACTTCACCGGTGAGGGTGGCTACTACCTCGTCGTCTATCCCTCCTACCGCTTCTACGACGGACGGCTGGCCAACCGCCCGTGGCTCCAGGAGCTGCCCGATCCCGTCAGCAAGATGACCTGGAACTCCTGGGTCGAGATCAGCCCCGCAGCCGCCGACGGCCTGGGCCTCGACGACGGCAATATCGTCGAGGTAGAGACGCCATATGGAAAGGCGGAGCTGCCGGTCTGGCGGCACCCGGGGCTGCGCGCCGACGCGATCGCGGTGCAGATCGGGCAGGGGCACACGGCACACGGCCGGTATGCGGAGCAGCGCGGCGTGAACGCGGCCGCGCTCATTGGCGCCGTCGTGGAGGAGGCGTCCGGCGCGCTGGTGTGGCAACAGACGCGCGCGACCCTGCGGCCGACGGGGGAATGGCGGCGCCTGCCGCAAACGGAAGGAAGCAAGACGCAGCAGGGTCGGCAGGTCTTGCGCGAGACGACGCTGGCGGATGCCCGTGCCGCCGAAGGCCATCCG
>JACQPS010000113.1 GCA_016207445.1 Gemmatimonadota bacterium
CCCGCCCTGGTCGACGGCGACGTCGACCACGACCGACCCGTGCTTCATCCGCGCCAGGTCTTCCCTGCGCACCAGGTTGGGCGCTTTCGCGCCCGGGAGCAGCACCGCCCCGATCAGCAGGTCCGCCTTCTCGAGCTGCGCCAGGATGTTGTGCCGGTTCGAGTAGAGCAGCGTCACGTTCGGCGGCATCACGTCGGCCAGGTAGCGCAGCCGGTTCAGCGACACGTCCAGGATGACGACCCGGGCGCCCAGCCCCGCCGCCATCCTCGCCGCGTTCGACCCCACGATGCCGCCGCCCAGGATCACCACCGTGGCCGGCTCGACGCCGGGCACGCCGGCCAGCAGGATGCCGCGCCCGCCGAAGAACATTTCCAGGTACTTGGCACCTTCCTGTACCGCCATCCGCCCCGCCACCTCGCTCATGGGCGTGAGCAGAGGCAGCTCGCCCGTCGGCAGCTGGACCGTCTCGTAGGCGATCGCGATCGCGCCCGATTCCATCAGCGCACGCGTGAGCCGCTCGGACGCTGCGAAATGAAAGTAGGTGAAGATCACTTGCTCGGAGCGCATCAACTTCCACTCCGACTCGATCGGCTCCTTGACCTTGAGGATCATCTCGGCCTTCGACCATGCCTCCCGCGCGCTCTCCACGATGCTCGCGCCCGCTGCGCGGTACGCCGCGTCGTCGAAACCGCTCCCGACTCCCGCGTTCCGCTCCACCAGCACGCGGTGCCCCGCCTGCACCAGCGCGTCCGCGCCGGCGGGAATGAGAGCTACGCGGTTCTCGTTCGCTTTGATCTCCTTCGGGACGCCGATGATCATCTGGCCTTGCTCAGGTTAGCGCGACCATTAGTTCACTGTGAACAGTTTACAGTTGACAGTGTTCGTCGGCGGCGGCCACCTGCCTGGGATTCTATGGAGCGCCTCCATGCCGTCCGACTGTCAACTGTCAACTGTCAACTGTCGACTCACTCGGGCCCCAGCCGCAGCACGACCTGACGTTCCGGATCCAGAATCTCCGCGGCCAGGGCGCTCACGTCCCGCTGCGTCACGGCATCGATCCTGGCTATGAGCTCGTCGACCGTCAGGTACGGCTCGTCGTACAGGGCGACGCCGGCCAGCCGGTGCAGGCGGGCGCTGGTCGATTCCAGCGACAGCACCATCTGGCCCTTCACCTGTCCCTTCACGTCCTCCAGCTCTCCCGCGCCCAGGCCGTCACGCACGAGCCGCTGGTACTCCTCCCGGACCACATCCGCCGCACGCTCGGCCCACTCGGGGCGCGTTCCCACGTACACGCCCGCGACGCCGCCGTGGCGGTAAAATGTCTGGTAGGAGTAGACGGAGTACGCCAGCCCGAGCTCTTCGCGCACGCGCTGGAAGAGCCGCGAGCTCATGCCGCCCCCCAGCGCCGTGGACAACAGGATCAGAGCGTAACGTCGGGGATCGCCGTGGCCGAACGTCTGCGTACCGAACACAAGATGCGCCTGCGCCGTCGAGCGCGCTACCCGCACTTCGCACGGCGCGGCCTCGCTCGGGGCGGGCACCGCCACCGCGCCTGCGCGAGCGGCCGCTTCGGACCACAGAGCGGCCACGCGCTCGAGGAAGGGGCCGTGGCGCACGTTGCCCGCCGCGGCGACGATCAGGTTCGGGCGCGCATACGCGGCCGCGTGCACCCGCCGCAGGTCGTCGGCGGTGAGCCGCGCCACCGTCTCGCGCGTGCCCAGGATGTTGTAGCCGTAGGGGTGGTCGCCCCAGAGCGCGGCCGAGTGGAGATCGAAGACGAGATCGTCTGGCGTGTCCTCAACCGTTGCGATCTCCTCCAGCACGACCTCCCGCTCGAGCTCCAGATCCTCGTCGCGCAGGAGCGGCTGGAGTACCAGGTCGGCCAGCACCTCCAGCGCGGTATCCAGATGCGCATCGAGCACGCGCGCCTGAAAGCTCGTGTGCTCGCGGGTGGTGTAGGCGTCCAGCGACCCGCCCAGTCGCTCCAGCACCAGCGCGATTTCGCGCGCGCTCCGCCGCCGGGTCCCCTTGAACACCATGTGCTCGAGGAGATGGCTCACGCCCATCTCCGTGGGATCCTCGTGCACGGACCCGAAGCGGAGCCAAACGCCCACGGATGCCGACCGGACCTCCGGCATCTCCTCCGTGAGCACGATCAGCCCGTCCGCAAGCTCGGCGCGGGCGTAGCCGTCGATATGCACGCGCCTCAGAGTGCAGCCTTGCGCGACAGGCGCAGCCGCCCCTTCTCGTCCACCGAGAGGAGCTTGACCCGCGTCACATCCCCCTTCTTGACCACATCCTCGGTCTTCTCGGTGCGGCCTTCCTGCAGCTCGGAGATGTGCACGAGCCCCTCGACGCCCGGCAGGATCTCGACGAAGGCGCCGAACGACGTCGTCGACTTCACCACCCCCTCGTAGACCTTTCCGACCTCCGGCTCCTGCACGATCGCCGCGATGCGCTCGCGCGCGCGCTCGCCGCCCTCGCCCGACACGCTCGCGATCGTCACCAGGCCGGAATCCTCGATGTTGATCTCCGCGCCCGTCTCCTCCTGGATCGCCCGGATCGTCTTCCCCTTCGGGCCGATGACTTCGCCGATCTTGTCCGGGTTGATCTGCATGGTGATGATGCGCGGCGCCCACTGCGACAGCTCGGTGCGGGCGGAGCTCAGCGTTCGATCCATCACGTCCAGGATGTACAGGCGCCCGATGCGCGCCTGCTCCAGCGCCGCGCGCATGAGGTCGACCGTCAGCCCCTCGATCTTGATGTCCATCTGGATCGAGGTCACGCCCTTGCGCGTGCCCGCCACCTTGAAGTCCATGTCGCCGAGCGCGTCCTCGAGGCCGAGGATGTCGGTGAGCACCGCCACCCGCTCGTCCTCCTTGATCAGCCCCATGGCAAGGCCGGCGCACGCGGCCCGCAATGGCACGCCCGCATCCATGAGCGCGAGGGATGCGCCGCACACCGAGGCCAGGGAGGAGGAGCCGTTCGACTCCAGGATGTCGGAAACCACGCGGATGGTGTACGGGAACTCCTCGTATGGCGGGAGCAGGGGTTGAATTGCCCGCTCCGCCAGCGCGCCGTGGCCGTACTCGCGCCGCGACGTCCCCCGCACCGGCTTCACCTCCCCCGTCGCGAACGGCGGGAAGTTGTAATGCAGCATGAAGGACTTGGTGGTCTCCTGCGGCACGTCGATCGTGTCGATGCGCTGCTCATCGGATGTCGTACCCAGCGTCACGACCGCGAGCGCCTGCGTCTGGCCACGCGTGAAGACGGCCGAGCCGTGCGTGCGCGGCAGCACGCCCACCTCAGCCGTGATCGGCCGGATCTCCTCCGGCGCGCGCCCATCCGCCCGCTCGCGCTTCTCCAGGATCTGCCGGCGCATGACCCGCTTCTCGATCTCGGCCAGTACCTCGCCAATGGCGGCGGACTGCTCCGGGAAGCGTTCCGCGAGCTGCGCCCTCACGTCTTCGCGTAGCGCCGCCAGCGCCTGGTTCCGCTCCGACTTCTCCTTCAGATTCAGCGCCTCGCCGACCCGGCTCTCCGCCAGCTCCTCGACCGTGCGGCGCACGTCCTCGGGAACGTGTGCGGGCGTCCACTCCATCTTCGGCACGGAGATGTCGGTCAGGAAATCCTTCTGCAGCTCGATCAGCTCGCGGATCCCGCGGTGCGCCACCGTCAGCCCCTCGACCAGCTGCTCCTCCGGCAGCTCGATGGCGCCGCCCTCGACCATGGTGATCGCGCGCTCCGTTCCGGCCACCACGATGTCGACATCGCTGAACTCGAGCTGCTGGAACGTGGGGTTCAACACCCACTTCCCCTCGATCCGTCCGATGCGCACGCCCGCGACCAGCGTGTTGAACGGAATGCGCGACATGTTCAGCGCCGCCGACGCGCCCAGCATTCCCAGCACGTCCGGGTCGTTCTCCTGGTCGGCCGAGAGCACGGTCGCGAAGATCTGCACCTCGTGCGTGAACCCGTCCGGGAAGAGCGGCCGGATCGGCCGGTCGATCAGGCGCGCCGTCAGAACCTCTCCCTCGCTCGGCCGGCCCTCCCGCTTGATGAAACCGCCCGGGATCTTGCCTGCCGCATAGCTTCGCTCACGATACTCGACCGTCAGCGGGAAGAACGGCAGGGAGGTCGGCTCCTCCTGCACCGTGACCGTGACCAGCACCACCGTTTCGCCATACTGCACGACACACGAGCCGTGCGCCTGCTTCGCCAGGCGACCCGTTTCCACGCTCAGTCGCCGGCCGGCGAAACCCCGTTCCATCCTGTGCATAGCTGTTCCTTTTCCCCTGGAATCCCACCCCGAAAAAACGCGAGAGCATCGGCCACCTGTCCGCCGATGCTCTCGCGCCGCATCTCTAGTGCCTCAGACCCAGCTCGTCGATCAGCTGCCGATACTTCTCCACATGGGTGCGCCTCAAGTACTCCAGCAGCCGACGCCGTTTCCCGACCATCATCAGCAGGCCTCGGCGGCTGTGATGGTCCTTGGGATGATCCCGGAAGTGGTCGGTGAGCTCGTTGATGCGCGCCGTGAGCAGCGCGATCTGGACGGGAGCGCTCCCCCGGTCGTTCGGGTGGAGCTGGTACTTGCGGATGATGTCGTCCTTGGCGACCGCCATGGTGCCTCCTCGAGAGTCTACGCTGGTCGGGAAGCGAGAAGTTGCTTCATTATCAAGCGGTTAATCTAGCGGCGCCGCCCGCACCTGACAAGCCGCCCCGCCGGAGGCGAAGACGCGACGCGCGGCGGCGCAGTCTTCCTGCATGGCGGCGACCAGCTCCGCGGTGCTGGCGAAGGCGTGCACCTCGCGGATGCGGGCGCAGAAGTCGACGCGCACGACCTCGCCGTAAATGTCGCAGTCGAAGTCGAAGAGGTGGAGCTCCACCGACGGGGGCGAGCCGGCGAAGGTGGGACGCGGACCGAGATGCAGCACGCCCTGCGCGGCGGCCTCGCGGAGCAGGGCGCGCACGGCGTAGATGCCCTCGCGCGGGAGCAGCTTGTCCGCCTCGGGCACGCTCAGGTTCGCGGTCGGAAACCCGAGGCTCTTTCCGCGCCCTTCGCCGCGGACCACGACGCCTCGGAGGGAGTAGGGGCGTCCGAGCCCGGCGGCGGCGGCGGCGGTGTCGCCCTGGTCGAGGGCGTGGCGGATCCTGGTGGACGAGATGGGGGCGCCATCGAGGAGCACGGCCGGAACGACGTGCACGGGAAAGCCCAGCTCCCGTCCCAGGCGCTGGAGCGTGGCCACATCGCCGCTGCGGCCGCGACCCAGGCCGTGGTCATAGCCAATGACCAGCTCACACAGCTGCAGGCGCGCCAGCAGGACTTCCTCCACGAACTCTCGCGGCGAATAGGCGGCGAGCGTCGGCGTGAAGGGCAGGAAGACGACGTAGTCGAGCCCGGCTTCCGCCAGGATCTCTTTCTTTTCCAGCTGCGTGGTGAGCAGGCGGGGTGCGACCTCCGGGTGCACGATGCGAAGCGGATGCGGGTGGAACGTCAGCAGCACGCTCGCTGCGCCGCGCGCCTCCGCCCGCTGCTTGACCTCGTCCAACACCTGCCAGTGGCCGCGATGCACGCCATCGAAGGTACCGACCGTGATCACGGTGCCGCCCGGGAGGCGCGGCAGTCCTGAAGTCCGCTCGGCGCGCGGCCGCGGCACTGGTTCCGGTCGCGCGTGCGTGCGGCGGCTCGGCGTCGCTCGCTCAGGCATCGTGGAAGACCTTGCGCGGCCGCAGCCGCCCGTCCACGGCCTCGCCCACCGCGAGCAACTCACCCCGCCACGCCGCGAGCACCACGCCCTCGCGGGGCGCGCCGTCCGGCAACGTGATGGGGACGCCATTGCGGAGCCCGGCGCGTGCGCCCTCATCCGTGATCTCGACCGCCGGCAGATGCGCCAGGACCGCGAGCGGCGTGAGCCAGGCGCGAGCGCGCGCCTCCGCATCCTCCAGCGCGTCGAGCGGGAGTGCCCCGGCGACCTCGTGCGGCCCGATGCGCGTGCGGCGCAGCGTGACGAGGTGGGCGCCCGTCCCGAGAGCCACGCCCGCATCCCGCGCCATGGCGCGGACGTACGTGCCGCTCGAGCACTCGACCTCGAAATGAACGTCCGGAAGCTCCAGCACGAGAATCTCCAGCCGGTGGATGGTCACGGGCACTGGTGCGGGGGCGAGCGCTTCGCCGCGGCGCGCGCGCCGGTACAGCCGCTCGCCTTCGAGCCGCTTGGCGGAGAATGCCGGCGGCACCTGCAGCCGCTCGCCCTGCTGTTCGGTGAATGCGGCCTCGACTGCGGCCGCGCTCAGCTCGCGCCACCGCTCGGAACGCGCGAGCTCGCGGCCTGTGCGATCGTCCGTGTCCGTCGTCACACCCAATCGCGCCACCGCGCGATACGTCTTGCCGAGACGACTCAGGTACTCGGCGAGGCGCGTCGCCCGGCCGACACACAGGAGCAGCAGCCCGGACGCGAACGGGTCGAGCGTGCCGGTGTGTCCGACGCGCCGAATCCGCAGCGCCCTGCGCACGCCGGCCACCACGTCGTGCGACGTGGGCCCCTCCGGCTTGTCCACCGGCAACACACCGTTCGGCTCGCCGTTCACGCTTCCGCCCGGCTCAGCCGGCCTCCTGCCCCGGCGCGGGCGCCCCGCTCTCGTCCGCTCGATCCGATCGCAGTTCGCGAAGCAGCCGCTCGATGCGCAGCGCCTGCTCCAACGCACGGTCGATCTCGAAGTGCAGCTCGGGGACGCGCCGGATGCGCAGCCGCCGGCCGAGCTCGCCCCTGAGGTACGGCGCGGCGGCGCGCAGCCCCTCGAGCGTTTGCTCTTTTTCCGCGGCGTCGCCCAGCGTGCTGATGTATACGCGAGCATACGCCAGGTCCGGCGTGACGTCCACCTCGGTGACGGTCACCGTGCCCACGCGCGGGTCGCGCACCTCCTGCCGGAGGAGTTCGGTGATCTCCCGCCGGAACTGCTCGTTCAGTCGCGCGAGCCGTTTGCTCATCCGCGCCTACCCTTCCCGGCTTGTCGCCTCTCGCCCGCCGGTGTCAACGAGACCGACCCCGCCGACGAAGAACTGCATAGAAAAACGCAGGGGGGCCGGCGCCGCCCTGCGTCGTCAATAGAAGATGCGATAGCTGTCGATGATCCGGGCTCGCGCCTCGCCCGCGACCAGATGATCCGTGCTGTCCAGCACCGACTCCGCCTGTCGCCGCTCGGTGGCGACCACGCAGGCGGTGAGCTCTGCACGCTGCCAGAGCTGCTGGTGCCCCGTTTCCGCCACGGAAACGTTGAACCGGTCGTGCAGGCGGTCTTTGAGGCTCTTGAGGACGGCTCGCTTGTCCTTGAGCGACTGGCAGCCGAAGACCTCCAGCTCCCAGCCGATCACGCCGACCACCATGCCCGTTCCGTCAGCAGGGATCAGCGGGCCTCAGCCACAGCCGAGCGCTCGCCGCCGTTCCCGGTCCTCTCACGCCGTTTCGCCGCCGCCGGCAGCGCCCGCCAGCGACCGCGCGACCGACTCGACGCGGTAGAACTCGATGTGGTCCCCCACCTTGATGTCGTTGTAGCCGGCGATGCTGAGTCCGCACTCGAAGCCCTCGCGCACCTCGCGCACGTCGTCCTTGAAGCGCTTGAGGCTGGCCAGCTCGCCCTCGTAGACCTGCACGCCATCGCGCACCACGCGCACGCGGCTCTTGCGGTCGATCACGCCCTCGGTCACGTAGCACCCGCCCACCGTCCCGACGCGGGGCACGCGGAACAGCTGTCGCACTTCGGCCACGCCCACCAGCACCTCGCGCTCCTCGGGCTGCAGCATGCCCTCGAGCGCGGAGCGCACATCCTCCACCGCCTCGTAGATGATGTTGTAGAGCCGGATGTCCACAGCCTCGCGAGCCGCCACCGCACGCGCATCCGCGCCCGGCCGCACATGGAAGCCGAGGATGATGGCGCCCGCGGTCGCCGCGAGCAGCACGTCCGACTCGTTGATCGCGCCCACGCCGCGGTGGATCACGTCCACCTGCACTTCTCCCGTGGAGAGCTGCTCGAGCGCGTCCGACAGCGCCTGGACCGAGCCATCCACGTCGCCCTTGATGATCAGGTTCAGCTGCGCCGCCTGGCCCTCCGCCAGCAGCTTGCTGATGTCGGTCAACTTCACGCCCTTACTCTTGATCCGGAGCTGCTTCTCCCGGTCCAACCGCTGCCGCGTCTGCGCGATCTCCGCCGCGCGCTCCGGCTCCATGACCGCGAGCAGATCCCCCGCCTGCGGCACGCCCGCGAGACCGAGCACCTGGACCGGCGCGCCCGGCCCGGCCTCCTTCACATGGTTGCCCCGCTCGTCCAGCAGCGCTCGTACACGCCCATCGTAGAGGCCGCAGACGAACGGATCGCCCACGCGCAGCGTGCCGTTGGTGACCAGGACGGTGGCGACGGCGCCCTTGCCCACGTCCAGCTGTGCCTCGATGACCGTGCCCTGCGCCGGCCGGCTCGGATTCGCCTTCAGCTCCAGCATTTCCGCCTGGAGCAACACCTTGTCCAGCAAGTCGTCGATGCCGCGCCCGGTCCGGGCGCTGACCTCGGCGGACAGCACCTGGCCGCCGAACTCTTCCACCTGTACGCCGTGCTGGAGCAGCTCCTGCTTGACCTTGCCCGGGTTCGCCGCCGCCAGGTCGATCTTGTTGATTGCGACGACGAGGGGCACGCCCGCGTTGCGCGCGTGGCTGATCGCCTCGACCGTCTGCGGCATCACGGAGTCGTCCGCGGCCACGACCAGGATGACGAGGTCCGTGACCTCGGCGCCGCGCGCGCGCATGGCGGTGAACGCCGCGTGGCCGGGCGTATCGAGGAACGTGAGGGAGCGGCCGTCCTCCAGCCTGACGTGATAGGCGCCGATATGCTGCGTGATGCCGCCCGCCTCCCCCGCGACCACGTTCGTCTTGCGGATGTGGTCGAGGAGCAGCGTCTTGCCGTGGTCGACATGGCCCATGACCGTGACCACGGGCGGCCGCGGCTCCAGCTCTTCCGGGTGCTCTTCCGCTTCCTGCTCCTCCACCAGCTCGGCGCCGTACTCGGCCTCGTGCACGGCGCGGAACCCGAACTCGTCCAGCAGCAGCTCGATCTGGTCGAAGTCCAGGCGCTGGTTGATCGTGACCATCAGGCCCAGGTTCTTGAATGCGCTGCCGATGATTTCGGTCGCGCTCTTGCCGATCAGCTCGGCCAGCTCGGCGACCGTCAGGAACTCGTTCACGCGAACGGTGATGGCTTCCTCCGCCGCCAGCCGCTCCCGCTCGGCCTCGCGCTCCTGCTGCGCCTCGGGCTCCTCGCGCCGGTGACGCCGCTTCTTGCCCGCGCCGTGCAACTCGGCCATGACCCGCTGCACGTTCGCCTGTACTGCCTCCTGGTCGACCCGACGCTGCTTCTTCTTCCGCTTGTCCTTCTTGCGTCGGCCGTCGGTGGTGAAGCCTTCCGCCTGGATGCGCACCTGTCCGCCCGGGCCGGCGCTGGCGGCCGGCGCCGCCGGGCGTGGCGGCATAGGCACCGCGCGCACCGGGCGCGGCAGCCCCTCGCCCACGCGCACGGGACGGGGACGTTCGCGCGCCGGTGCGGGACGCGCCGGGGGCAGCGGTGCCAGCGGTTCGACGGGCGTCTCCTCCACGACGGCAGCGGCGGCTTCCGCCGCGATCGCCGGAGGCGGGCTCTGCACGATCACGGTCCGGTCGGTCGGCTCGGCGCCGCCCGTGGTGACCAGCTCCGCGCCGCGCGCCGCTGCCTTCTCGGCCTCCTCCGCCGCCATGGCCTCGGCCGCGTCCGCCGTCGCGGAAGCGGACGAATCCGCCGCGGCCACGGCCACCAGCTCTTCCGCCTTGCGGCGACGCCGGCGACGGCCGCTGCCCTGCGCGTCTTCGAGGACGGCCTCGAGCGCCTCCTCGGCCTTGGCGTGGCCGTGCCGGCGCTCACGCTCGAAGCGTGCACGCAAGCGGGCGATGACGGTGTCCTCCACCGTGGAAGCCTCGCTCCGCACCGCCACCCCCATCCCTCGCAGGAGCTGGAGCAGCGCCTCAGCGGTAATGTCGAACTCTCTGGCAACTTCGTAGACGCGCATAAACCCTTGCACCACCTCTGAACCAGGTATCAGGGGTCAGGGACCAGGGGTCGGTCGCCCTGCGGCTCCTCTGGATCCCTGCCGAAAGCGGCTGAGCCGACGCCTGGCACCTCTATCCTGACATCCTATTCGATCGTCTACCCGCGCGAGCAGGACTCGGTCCGTCCCGCAGCTTGCAGCAGCTCGCGCACTCGCCCGGCGAAAGACGCATCCGTCAATCCAATCGCACTCAGCGGCCCGCGACCCACGGCGCTGCCCAGCGCGTGACGGTCCAGCGCAACCGCATGCGGCACGCCGCGCGCGGTCAGCAGCGGCAGCAGCTTGCCCCGGCTGTTCGCCGAGGCATCGGCCGCGACCACGACGTACGCGGCGCGACCGGCCCGCACCGCCTCCCGCACCCGCTCGGTGCCCGCGACGAGCGCGCCCGCCCGCGCGGCCAGCCCGAGCAGGCGCAGCGCCGCCTCAGGCGCCGGCATCCTCCGCGCCGGCCCCCGGCTTCACCTCGCCCGGCGGCGATGGCAGTGGCAGGCCCAGGATCTCTGCCGCGACCTCGCGGGCTTCGGCCAGCTCGGCGGCCGTCGGGCCTCCGGTCTCGGCGACCTCCTCGCTCGCGCCCTCCTCCACCGTGAGCTCCTCGATCACGCGTAGCACGTCGTCCGCCTCCTGCGGCCCGATGCCGGGGACGCGCAGGAGGTCCTCACGCTCGAGGTCGATAATGTCGAAAAACGTAGTATATCCGGCACCTTCCAACGCCGCCAGAGTCGCTGCCGGCAGCTCCAGCTCGCGCAGCGGGAAGTCCGCGACCTCGTACTCTTGCTCGCCGCCGCCGAACAGCGCCTCGTCCGCGCCCCGCTCCAGCCACTCCCGGCTGCCATACAGGTCGATCTGCCAGCCGATGATCTGACTGGCCAATCGTACGTTCTGGCCGTTGCGCCCGATGGCCAGCGAGAGCTGGTCCTCGTCCACAATCGCGGTGATGACGCGGCGCGGCGAGTCGCTGATGACCTTGGCGACCTTCGCCGGCGCCAGAGCGCGCCGTGCGTAGATCTCCGGGTCCGGATGCCACGGCACGATGTCGATGCGCTCGCCGCCGAGCTCGCTCACGACCGCCTGCACGCGCGAGCCCTTCAATCCCACGCACGCACCAACCGGGTCGATGGACTCGTCGCGCGAAGCCACCGCGACCTTGGTGCGCCCGCCGACCTCGCGGGCGATGCCCTTGATCTCTACGATCCCCTGGTAGATCTCGGGAACCTCCAGCTTGAAGAGCGCCGCCACGAAGAGCGGATCCGCACGCGACAGGATCAGCCGCGGCCCTTTGGGCGTCTCCTCCACGCGCTTCAGCACGGCCCGGATCGGCTCCCCCTGGCGGAATCGCTCGCGCGGGTTCTGCTCCTTCCACGGGATGATCGCATCGGCATCGCGCGTCTTGTTCAGCATGAGCTGGATCTTGCCGCGCTCGACCTGCTGGATCTCGCCGCTCAGCAGCTCGCCCACCTTGTTCGCGTACTCCTCGCGGATCCGGTTCCGCTCCCCCTCCCGCACGCGCTGGATGATGCGCTGCTTCGCCGCCATGACCGCATTCCGGCCGAATTCGGCGAAGTCGACGGGGATCTCGAGCACGTCTCCGCTCTCGAACTCGGGGTCATCCCAGCGCGCCTCCTCCAGCGAGATCTGGCGCGAAGAATCCTCGACCACCTCCACCACCTGCTTCAGCACCGTGATCTGGATATCGCCGCCCTCCTCGTCGATCACGATCTCCGCCTCGACATTCGGGCCGAAGCGCCGCGCCAGCGCGGCCATGATTCCGTCCCGGATCAGGTCGTGCAGCTCGTCGCGCGACAGGTTCTTGTTCGAGATCATGTCCCGGAACGCGGCCAGGACTTGCGTTGCGTTCGTCATGCTGTCTCCTGCTCCCTCGCTTCGGGGAACCGGAAGCGGGGCACGGCAGCCGCGCTTCCTTTCTGCTCCCGATCCTCGATCCCGGTCACCGCTCGCCTTCCCAGCGATAGATCAGGTGCGCGCGCGCGATCTCCCGCCGCGGCACCTCCACTACTCCGCCATCGCTCAACCGGATACGGACCCGCTCCTCGCCATCCCGCTCGCACAGGTCCAGCAGCTCGCCTTCCAGCCGGCGCCCCCGGCCCGCCAGCGGCGCTTTCCCCCTCAGCGCCACCTCTCGGCCGCGGAACCGCTCGTAATCGCGGCGCCGCACCAGCGGCCGCTCCAACCCGGGCGAAGACACCTCCAGCTCGTAACGCCCCAGCTCGTCGTGCCCATCCAGGACGGGCCGAAGCGCCCGTGTGACCCGGATGCAGTCCTCGTGCGTTACCCCGCGCCCCGGGCCGCTGTCCGGCACATCGATCCGGAGACGCAAGAGCGGCCGGGACTTCGACCCGGACCGCTCCAGCTCCACGAGCTCGTAGCCGAGCGTCTCGACCTGCGCTTCCAGCTCGCGCTCCAGCGCGTCGTCGGCCATCGGTCTCAATAAAAAAGTGGGGGAGCATCCCCCACTCGAAACAGGCACGCCCGTGCGTGCCCGAACAACGGCCAAAATATAACAGGGTTGCCCCGCAAGATGCAACCCCACGCGCGCAGCCCGACTACCGGGGTCGGCCGTCTAACCGTCTCGGCGCCAAGTCGTTGCGCCGCAAGCGCCCGCGCTCACCTGCCCCGGCGCATACCCCGCGTCCTGCCTCTGGCCGCGGTCTTCCGGGCACCTCAAATGTTTATGACCCCGACTCCACGATCTCCGCCGCCCACGTCACCTCCACCGCACCCTTCAGGCTCGCTGCCGTCGGGCACTTGTCGCGGTGGCGGGCGAGGGCCCGTTCGACGGTTTCGCGGCTTCCCGGTGGGATACGAAGGAAGTAGCGGACGTCGATGCGCGTGAGCAGCGGGAGCCCATCGCGCAGTTCGTTCGTGCCCTCGACCTCGGCCCGGATCGCGTCCGGGTCCAGCCTGATCCCGCGCACCTCCAGCGCGCCGTTGAGGGTTCCCAGCATTCAGGCGCCGGTCGCCGCGACCAGGTAGTCGACGGGCAGCGGGAGGTCCGGCCCTGCGAGTCGGTAGTGCTCCTTGATGGGTCCGTGGACGCCGATCTCGATGACCGTCCCCGATTCGAGGCGGGCGCGCCGGTGCACGCCCTCGACCTTCTCGATGCGGGCGCGGGCGGTGTAGAACGGTTCGCTCATTTTCGCTCCTGGTGCCTCTCACCGGCCGAGCGCGCAACTCCGTCGCCCTCCGCCGGGGGCGCCTCGGACGGGCCTTCGTAGCCGCGGCACTGCAGAACCGGCAGGCGCGGGTAACGTGGGAAGCGGGGGTCGACGCGGGCGCGCTGGCACAGCCAGAAGCGCGCGCCGCGGC
>JACQPS010000122.1 GCA_016207445.1 Gemmatimonadota bacterium
CACTGGCCCTCTGGGGCTGGAATTGCTGTGATGGCGCGCAGCTCCCCGATAGCTGACCGGCGAACCTGCCGGGAAAGCCGGATGCGGGAAATCCGCACGTCCGGTTTGACGAGGGGGACCAGGATTATCTCCTGGTCCCTACTCTACCGTTCTGCGCGGTGAGGTCGCGCGGCGCGCCGCCGCCCTTGTGCAATCCCTCCGATCCACCAAGTATGCAGGAGCGCTCGGTAGGTGCGCTTCTGCTCCCTCTCTCTCCTGGTTTGACTTCCGCATGCGCGAGGAACGCGCCGACGTCGTCGTGATCGGCAGTGGGTTCGGCGGGTCCATGGCCGCCGTCCCACTGGTCGGCGCGGGTCTCGACGTGCTGATGCTCGAGCGAGGCAACTGGGTGCCGCCGGGCCCCGGCCACTGGAGCACGGCGCGCTTGCGGGAGCTGCCGCCGTACTACCCCGCCGCCTCGACGTATCGCACGCGTGGCGTGCTGCGCGCGGGCTCGGCGCGCGCGTACTACTGCGTGGGCGGGCCGTCGGTGTTCTTCGCGGGCGTGGCGAGCCGGTTCCGGGAACCCGATTTCGAGCCGGCGGAGGAGATCGTCGCGGACTCCGCGGCCGAGTGGCCATACCGGTACCGGGACCTCGAGCCGTTCTACTCGCAGGCCGAGTCGCTGCTCGACGTGGCTGGACGAGTAGGCGAGGACCCGACCGAGCCGCCTCGCAGCAGGCCTTACCCGCAGGACGCGCCCGAGCTGGCGGCGCCATCGCGCCGCCTGGCCGACGCGGCGCTCCGCCTCGGCTTGCAACCCTTCCGGCTGCCCCTCGCCATCAACTACCGGCGCCAGGACGGCCGCGCGCCCTGCGCGTGCTGCCCCCACTGCGACGGCTTTCCGTGCCACGTGGGGGCGAAGAACGACGTCGCCTCCGCCATTGTCCCGCGCCTGCTCCGCGCCGGGCTCCGGCTGCGCCCGTGCACGATCGCGCTGCGGCTGCTGCCGGACGGAGACCGCGTGCTCGCCGTCGAGGCCTTCGACCGGATGCGCGGCGAGCGCGTGCGCTTCCTGGCCGGAACCTTCGTGCTCGCCGCCGGCGCCCTCGCCAGCGCGCACCTGCTCCTGGCATCGGGGCTGGAGCGGCGCAATCCCGGAGGGCGCATCATCGGGCGCTATCTGATGCGGCACTGCAACGCCCATGTGTTCGGCGTGTTCCCGTCGAGGGTGGATCCGGAGGACCGCTTCCACAAGCAGATTGGCATCCATGATTTCTATTTCGGCGATGACGGCCACGGCGCGCCGCAGGGAAAGCTGGGCAGTATGCAGCAGATGGCCACACCGAAGGTGGCGCTCGCGTTGCTGCCGGCTCCCGTCAACCGCTGGCTGGCGCCGATGGTGGACCGGCTGACGGGGCTGCTGGTCATCGCCGAGGACCAGCCGCGCTGGGAGAACCGCGTCACCATCGAGCGTGCGCGCCTCGGTCCGGACGGGTTGCCGCCGCTCTTCATCGAGCACCGCTATAGCGGCCGGGACCTGGCTGCGCGGCGTGCCCTCATGCGCTGCGCGCGCTCGATCCTGTTCGGCGCGGGCGCGCCGATCCAGGTGCCGTACCGGATCCGCACGTTCTCGCACGCGGTCGGAACCGTGCGCATGGGCAGCGACTCTGCCCACTCGGCGCTCGACGAGTGGTGCCGGTTCCGCGGGCTCGACAACCTGTTCGTGACCGACGGCAGCGTGATGCCGACTTCGGCGGGCGTGAACCCCAGCCTCACCATTTCCGCCAACGCTCTGCGGACCGGCGACTACCTCGCACGCAGCTTTGCGAGCGTCTCCAGGCGTGCGGGAAATACGGGCGGGCAGCCGGGGCGCCGAGAGGAACCGTGAGGGACGCAGCCACACGGGGCGGTGCACGCTCGCGCCGTCCGCTCCGGATCGCCTTTCTCGGCTGCGGCAGCGCGACCGCGATGCACGGCCGAACGCTCCGGCGCTTCCGGGGCGAGGCGGAGTGCGCGTACGCGAGCCGGCACGCCGCAAGAGCGGAAGAATACGCGCGCCGCTTCGGCGGCACCTCGTTCGCCTCCTACGATGCGGCGCTGGAGGATGCGCGCACGGATGCGGTGTTGGTGGCGACGCCGCCGATGCTGCACCTGGAGCTGACGCTGCGTGCGCTCGAAGCCGGAAAGCACGTGATCGTGGAGAAGCCGCCGTTCGTGCGGGCGGCGGACTTCGACCGCGTGGCCGCGAGCGCCGCGCGCGTCGGCCGCCAGGTACTGGTGGCAGAGAACTACTTCTACAAGCCGCTGACCGCGGAGCTGCGTGCGATCGTCGAGTCGGGCGTCCTGGGGCGCGTCCTTTTCGTGCAGCTGAACGCCATCAAGCGGCAGCCCGCGGATGGCTGGCGCGCCGACCCCGCGCTGGCGGGCGGGGGCGCACTGTTCGAGGGCGGGATCCACTGGCTCAACTTCGCCGGAAGCCTGGGCCTGACCGTCCGCTCGGCGCAGGCGCTGTTTCCCGGCCACGCCGCCGGTCCGGAGCGGAGCTCGCTGGTCGCGCTCCGCTACGAGGAGGGTGCCGTGGGCGCGCTCCTCTACTCCTGGGAGACGCATTCCCCGCTGCGTGGGCTGCGCCTTTCGCGCATCTTCGGCACGCGCGGGAACGTCACGTTCGAGTCGAACGGCGTCTTCGTGGCAGTGTCCGGTCCCGG
>JACQPS010000121.1 GCA_016207445.1 Gemmatimonadota bacterium
GCCCCGGCCCGAGGGACGCGGCGGTGTGGCTCTCAGTGCTGGTCCTCGGCTGCACGGCGCCAGGCGGCGAGCCACGCGGAGAGCCCCGGGACGCCGGCTCGGCGGACGCGGCGCCGGTGCCGCCGGGCCAATCGGAAGCGGTACCGCTACCCCACCTGGCGCTGCCTGATCTCCAGGGCCGGCTCCGGCCGCTCCGCGCCAGCGACAACGAAGTGACGGTCATCAACTTCTGGGCGACCTGGTGCGTCCCCTGCCTCAAGGAGATCCCGGAACTGGTGGCACTCGGCCATGAGCACGGCAGCGACGGGGTGCGCGTGGTGGGGATCGCGGTGGAGTCCGGCGATCCCGAGGACATTGCCGCGTTTGTGGTCGCGCACGGGATGGACTACCGGGTGCTGCTTGCCAAGTACGCCTGGGCGCAGCGGCACTTCGGCGTGTTCGGCCTTCCGGTCACGCTGATCGTGGACCGCAGCGGAACCGTGCGGCGCCGCCTGGTCGGGCCCCACACGCTCGCGCAGTTCGCGGCGGCCATCCGCCCGCACCTCTGACGCGCCGGAGGAAACGAGGAAAGGCGATGGGACAGCGCAAGCGCAAACAACGCCGGCCGCAGGCGATCTCGGGCGAGCGGCAGGCCAGTGCATCCGAGGTGGACGAGCGTGGTCCGGTCTCTGCTCGGTTTTACTGGGTGATGGGGGTGGTCGCGCTCGCGGGGGCCGCGCTGTGGATTGCCGCCCTGCTGCCTGCGGACCGCGGCACGAGTGCCTCTTCGGCAGCGATGCCGGACCCGCCCACGCCGTCGGTCCCCGCGCAGTACGACTCCCTCGGCGTCACCCTGGGGCCCGAGGACGCGCCCGTGGTCGTGCGAGAGTTCGCGGACTACCAGTGTCCCGCCTGCCGGCAATTCGCCCCCACGATGCGCCGGCTCCGCGAGGAGTTGGTCGGCTCGGGGCAGGTACGCATCGTGTTCTTCGATCTGCCGATCACCAGCGCGCACCCCAACGCGCTGGCGGCGGCGCAGGCCGCGCGGTGCGCCGGTCGCCAGGGAAGCTACTGGGCGATGCACGACGCCCTGTTCGAGCGCCAGGAGGATTGGGCCGGGATGGCCGATCCCAGCGCCGCGTTTGGCCGGTATGCCCGGGAAGTCGGCCTCGACGCAGCCGCCTTTGCGGACTGTCTCACGAGCGGTGCCACGCTGCCTGAGGTGCGGCGCAGCGCGGAGTTCGCCGGGGCGATCGGCGTCAGCTCCACACCGACCGTAGTGGTGGGGGACCTGGGGTTCGCCGGCGTCCGGTCGTACGCCGAGGTCCGGTCGCTGATCGACGCCCAACTGCGTACCGGAGTGTCGGCCGCCGCCGACCCTCCGCCCCTGCGACGCCCGTGAAGCCATCAGAAGGGGACGGTGGAGGGTGAGCGGAAACCCGAACACCCCAGACGCCGCAAACGAGCGACGAGGCGGGACGTTCCCGAGCCGGGCCTTGCGCGACCGCTGGCTCCCAGGCTTGGTAGGCGCGCTGGCCGTCGGCCTCTTCGTCAGCGGAGGCGGGGCATTCGCGCGGCGGGTTGGCGTGTGGCCCCGCTTCCACGGGGCAGAACACCAACTCGAGAACACGCTCGCGGGGGCGACGAGTCCGTATCTGCGTTCAGCGGCACAGCAACCCGTCGCCTGGCAGGAGTGGGGGCCGGCGGCCTTCCGTCTGGCGGAGCGGCTCGACCGACCGATCTGGCTCGACATCGGGGCCGTGTGGTGCCACTGGTGCCACGTGATGGACCGGGAGAGCTACGAGGACTCCGCGATCGCCGCCCTGATCAACGCCGCGTTCGTCCCCGTCAAAGTGGACCGGGACGAGCGACCCGACATCGATGGGCGCTACCAGGCGGCGCACCAGGCCCTGAATGGACGCGGGGGCGGCTGGCCGCTGACCATGTTCCTGACACCGTCGGGCGAGCCGTTCGCGGGCGGTACCTATTTCCCACCTGACGGGCGCGGCGGCTTGCCAGGGTTGCGGCAGCTGGCGCCCCGGGTCGCGGCCGCCTATCGGGAGCGGCGGGACGAGGTCGCGGATCTGGCGCGGCGCGTTCGGGCACAGCTCGCGGCCGTGCGTGCCAACGCCTTCGCCGCAGGTGAGCTGGACGAGCGTCTTCCTGCGGTGATCGCCGGGCAACTGCGGACCGAGTTCGACACGGTATTCGGAGGCTTGGGACAGGGCGAGGGACCCAAGTTCCCCAACGGTGAAGCGATCCGCCTCGCACTCGCCGGGGGCTTCCTGACGGACGACGACGCGCTGATGCGGGCGGGCCTCCTCACGCTGGACGCGTACGCCCGGAGTGGGATGCGGGATCACGTCAACGGAGGATTCTTCCGATACGGCGTAAACCGCCGGCTTACGGTGCCGCACTTCGAGAAGATGGATTACGTGCAGGGCGCGCTGCTTGCGGCGTATCTCGACGCGTACCGGCTCACCGGAAGGGAACACTACGCTGCGGTGGCCCGGGATATCAGGCGATACGTGGACGGGACGCTCTCGGACCGAGGCCGCGGCGGGTTCTACGCCCATCAGGACGCCGATGTCTCGCTAGACGACGATGGCTCGTACTACACGTGGAGCCTGGCCCAGCTCCAGAGCGCGGTGCCGCCTGACGGGGCGGAGGCCTTGCGCCGGTACTACGACATCGAATCCGCCGGCGAGATGCGCGAGGATCCAAGCCAGAATGTGCTCCGGATCGCCCGCTCGCCCCTAGAGGTAGCGCGGGCGCTCGGAATCTCCGCGCGCGCGGCGCAGGAACGCATTGTGGCCGGGACCGGGCTGCTCGCGCAGGCGCGGCAGAGTGAGCGTGCGCCGTTCATCGAGCAGACGGTGTACACCGACCGCAACGGCATGATGATCGCCGCGTATCTCGACGCCTACGAGACGCTGGGAGATACC
>JACQPS010000112.1 GCA_016207445.1 Gemmatimonadota bacterium
AGTAAGGAGTCGACGGTTCACAGTTTACAGTTCACAGCAACCTCAAAGCGGATCGGGGGATTACTGTCAACTGTAAACTGTGAACTGGTTGGGATCGGGAACGCGAAGGGAAAAGGGAACGGGTGCGAATCGGGCGAGGAAAGATGAACGGCAAGATCAGGATCCGGCTGAAGGCGTTCGATCACGCGGTCATTGACCAGACGGCATCGGACATCGTGCGTACGGCGGAGAAGACGGGCGCGAAGGTGAGCGGCCCGATTCCGCTGCCGACGCGGGTGCAGCGCTGGACCGTGCTGCGGTCGCCGCACGTCGACAAGAAGAGCCGCGAGCAGTTCGAGCTGAAGACGCACAAGCGCGTCATTGACATCATGGAGTCGCGGCCGCAGACGATCGACGCGCTGACCAAGCTGGACCTGCCGGCCGGCGTGGACGTGGAGATCAAGGTGGATTGAACCAGGGCTCAGGGATCAGGGGTCAGGGATCAGCGAATCATCCCCTGGCCCCTGACCCCTGGCCCCTGAGCCCTGAATGAACATGGCTGCCATCATCGGACGCAAACTGGGCATGGCCCAGATCTTCGATCAGCAGGGCGCGGTGGTGCCCGTGACGGTCGTCGAGGCGGGGCCCTGCCCGGTGTTGCAGGTCAAGACGGAAGAAACGGACGGCTACCGCGCGATCCAGCTCGGTTGGGGCGCGAAGAAGGAGCGACGGGCGACGCGGGCGGAGATCGGTCACGCGCGTAAGGCCGGGCTGGAGGCGGCGCCGCGGGTGCTGCGCGAGTTCCCGGTCGCGGCGCCCGTGAGCTATCAACCGGGCCAACAGCTCACGGTTGACCAGTTCCAGCCTGGCGAGCGGGTCAAGGTGACGGGCACGACGAAGGGGCGCGGCTTTCAGGGGGTGGTCAAGCGCCACGGCTTCCGCGGCCGGCCGGGATCGCACGGGCACCCGAAAGCTAGAAACCCTGGGACGATGGGACCCGGCACGAACCCGTCGCGCACGATCAAGGGGAAGAAGCTCCCGGGGCAAATGGGCAACGCGCAGCAGACGATCCGCAACCTGCGGGTCGAGCGCGTCGACCGGGAGCGCAATCTGATTTTCCTGCGCGGCGCGGTGCCCGGGGCGCGAAACAGCATTGTGTTGATCCGGAAGTAAGCGTGCGCGTACCCCCTTCCCGAGTTCGGGAAGGGGAACGGGTAGGGGAACGGGAACGGGATTGGGAACGAGGCATGGCGACGACGTTGAAAGCACCGGTATTCAGCGCCGCCGGCGAGAGGACGGGGGAGAAGAAACTCCCGACCTCGCTCTTCGATGGCAGCGTGCACGAGCCGGCCATGTGGCAGACGGTGAAGGCCTATCTCTCCAATCAGCGGCAGGCCACCGCCTCCACCAAGAAGCGCGGCGAGGTCTCGGGCGGCAACCGCAAGCCGTGGCGACAGAAGGGTACGGGTCGGGCGCGGCAGGGTTCGATCCGCTCGCCGCAGTGGCGGGGCGGCGGCATCGTCTTCGGCCCGCGCCCGGAGCGGAACTACCGCCAGGACGTACCGAAGCAGGTGCGCTGGCTGGCGCGGCGCTCGGCCTACAACGCGCGCGCGCAGGATGGGGCGGTCCTTCTGATCGAGTCGTTCGAGCTGGCCGCGCCCAAGACCAAGGCGATCGTGGCGCTGCTCGAGAAGGCGGGCGCGCAGGGCAACGTGTTGATCCTGACGCACGGCCCGCAGCCCATCGTATACCGGTCGGCGCGGAATCTGCCGGGCGTGCAGGTCCGGCCGTTCGGCCAGGAATCGGCCTACGATGTCCTCTGGGCGGATACGGTCATCATCGAGGCACCGGCGCTCGAGCGCGCGGAAGAGGTGGCGCATGCGTAGCGCTCGCGAGGTGATCATTCGGCCCGTGGTGACCGAGCGGTCCACGGAGATGACGGAGCGGGGCGCGTACACGTTCCTGGTCGCGAAGGACGCCAACAAGATCGAGATCCGGCGGGCCGTGCAGGAACTGTTCGGCGTGCGCGTCCAGGCCGTGCGCACCATGAACTACCGCGGCAAGTGGCGCCGTGTCGGGCGCAGCCTCGGCCGACGCCCGGCTTACAAGAAGGCGATCGTCCAGCTCGCCGAGGGCTCGCGCATCGATGTGTACGAGGGGATTTAGCTTCGCCGGGATCGGGATGGGGATCGGGATCGCGACGGCCAGGGAAAGTTAGCAGTTTATGCCGATCAAGAAGTTCAAGCCGGTGACGCCGGGGACGCGCTTCCGGGCCGTGCAAGCCTTCGACGAGGTCACGCGCACGGGGCCGGAGAAGTCGCTGACGGAGCCACTGTCCAAGAAGGGCGGCCGCAACCATCACGGGCATGTCACGACGCGGCGGCGGGGCGGCGGCCACAAGCGGCTCTACCGTCGCATCGATTTCAAGCGGGAGAAATTCAGTGTGCCGGCCAAGGTGATCGCGGTCGAGTACGATCCGAACCGCACGGCCAATATCGCGCTCTTGCATTACGCCGATGGCGACAAGCGCTACATCCTGCACCCGCGCGGGCTCGCGGTCGGCGAGACCGTCGTGAGCGGTCCCGGCTCGGACGTGCGCGTCGGCAACACGCTTCCGCTCGGCGAGGTGCCGCTGGGCGAGATGGTGCACAACGTCGAGCTCAAGCCGCGCAAGGGCGCACAGATCGTGCGCTCGGCCGGCGCCGGCGCGCAGGTGGTGGCGAAGGAAGGCGACTACGTCACGCTCCGCCTTCCGTCCAGCGAAGTTCGCCTGGTACACCGGGATTGCCTGGCTACGATGGGACAGGTCGGCAACGTCGACCAC
This sequence comes from Gemmatimonadota bacterium, assembly GCA_016207445.1. Taxonomy (GTDB): domain Bacteria; phylum Gemmatimonadota; class Gemmatimonadetes; order Longimicrobiales; family RSA9; genus JACQPS01. The sequence continues at coordinate 2,804 of JACQPS010000112.1, forward strand.
GAGCTGCAGAGCATCGGCAAGGCGGGTGCGAACCGCTGGCGGGGGCGGCGGCCCAGGGTGCGCGGCGTGGCCATGAACCCGGTCGACCACCCCCTGGGGGGTGGCGAGGGGAAGACCTCGGGCGGCCGGCCGCCGGTGTCCCCGTGGGGCAAGCCGGAAGGCAAGAAGACGCGCAACCAGAAGAAGGCCTCGCAGAAGTACATCGTGCGTAGCCGGAAGCGGGGCAAGGCGACGACCTGATCGGGCTCGGGCTCGGAACCCAGGGGCACATCCGAGCCGGATCCCGAACCCGGAGATACAGAAGGTAGGGTTATGTCCAGATCGTTGAAGAAGGGTCCATACATCGACCCGAAGCTCCTGGAGAGGATCCAGGTGATGAACAGCCGCGGCGAAAAACGCGTGGTGAAGACGTGGGCGCGCGCGTCCACCATCTCGCCGGAATTCGTCGGGCACACGCTCGCGGTGCACAACGGGAACAAGTTCATCCCGGTGTACATCTCGGAGAACATGGTCGGCCACAAGCTCGGCGAGTTCGCACCCACGCGACTGTTCCGCGGTCACGGCGGCAAGCTGTCCGAGAAGCGGATCAAGACGGCGACGGCGTAAGGGGAGTCATGCAAGCCCGTGCGATTTCCAAGTACAACCGTCTGAGCCCGCAGAAGGCGCGGCTGGTGATCGATTTGATCCGGGGGCGGCCCGTCGGAGAGGCGTACGCCATTCTGCAGTACTCGAAGAAGCGGGCGGCCGAGGTCATCGACAAGACGCTGCGCTCGGCCGTGGCCAACGCGCGCGGGAAGGCGGAGGAAGCGGGCGAGCCCGTCGATGTGGACGAGCTGTACGTGAAGGAAGCGTACGTGAACGAGGGCCCGCGCCTGAAGCGCTGGCGCGCGGCGGCGATGGGGCGGGCTTCGCCGATCCGGCGACCGACGAGCCACGTGGTCGTCGTGGTGGATCGGAAAGTCACGAGTTAAACAGTCAACAGTCGACAGTTTACCGTTGACAGTAGAATAGCGGAGCAAAGCTTACTGTCGACTGAAGAGTAAGGACAGGACATGGGCCAGAAGACGCACCCGAGAGGATTCCGGTTGGGCATCATCAAACCGTGGAAGTCGCGCTGGTACGCCGAGCGCAACTTCGACGAGCTGCTGCGGGAGGATGAGACCATCCGCAAATACCTGCACCAGCGCCTGTCGCACGCGGCCGTATCGGAGATCGAGATCGAGCGCAAGCCGCAGAAGATCGTGGTGACGGTGCACACGGCGCGTCCCGGCGTGGTGATCGGCAAGCAGGGCGCCGAGGTGGACAAGCTACGCGACGAGCTGACGCACCTCACGAAGAGCGAGGTGTCGATCAACGTGGAAGAGGTGAAGCGGCCGGAGCTGGACGCCCAGCTCGTCGCCGACAGCGTGGCGCACCAGCTCCAGCAGCGCATCTCGTTTCGGCGCGCGATGAAGCGAGCCGTGCAGTCGGCCATGCGCGCGGGCGCGGAAGGGATTCGCATCCAGACCGGTGGCCGGCTGGGCGGTGCGGAGATCGCCCGAACCGAGGGGTACCACGAGGGTCGCGTGCCGCTGCACACGCTGCGCGCGGACATCGATTACGCTCAGTCCACGGCCCGCACGACCTACGGCACCATCGGCGTGAAGGTCTGGATCTTCAAGGGCGAGATCGTGGAGGACCGGCGGGGTCGGACGTACAGCACCGGCGCGGAGCGCCGGTAGGGCTGGAGCCAGGGCTCGGAGGAAGCGCGACCGATGCTAGCGCCCAAGCGGGTCAAGTTTCGCAAGCAGCAGAAGGGCCGGATGCGCGGGATGGCCACACGCGGCAACACGGTGGCCTTCGGCGATTACGGGCTCCAGTCGCTGGAGCCGGGGTGGGTCAGCAACCGTCAGATCGAGGCGGCGCGGGTCGCGCTGACGCGACACATCAAGCGCGGTGGCAAGGTCTGGATCCGGATCTTCCCCGACAAGCCGATCACGAAGAAGCCCGCGGAGACGCGGATGGGCAAGGGGAAGGGGAACCCGGAGCTGTGGGTCGCCGTGGTGAAGCCCGGTCGCGTAATGTTCGAGTTGGAAGGCGTGACGGACCAGATTGCCCGTCGAGCGTTCGAGCTGGCCGCCGCGAAGCTCCCGGTGAAGTGCCGCCTGGTCGTGCGCGAGGGCGCCGCCGAGGGAGTGACGCAGTGAAAGCCCTGGAGATGCGGGAGCTGACCGAGCCGGAGATCCGGGAGCGCATCACGCAGGCGCAGGAGGAGCTGTTCCGGCTGCGCTTCCGCAGCACGACGCAGGCGCTGGAGAATCCGGCGCTGCTGCGTGCGCTCCGGCGCGACGTCGCCCGGCTGAGGACGATCCTGCGAGAGCGGGAGCTCGGACTCGTGCGCGTCGCGCCGCCGGCGCGCCCGCGTGCGCTCGAGCCCGAGGCGGAGACGCCCCGGCGCCGTGGCCGCCGCGGCAAGGCCGACGAGGTGCCCGCGCCCGCGGCCGCCGCGGTGGCGGCCCCGCCGGCGCCCCCCGCCGAGGCCGAGAAGAAGCGGCGCGGCCGGAAGAAGGCGGAGGCAGCGGCCCAGCCGGTCGCCAAGGCGGCTCCCGCGCAGGAAGAGAAGAAGCCACGCCGGGGACTGCTCCGGCGGCGCAAGGAGGCGGAGGAGTAATGGCGGACAGCGTTCGTGGCGAGCGGAAGGTCCGGGTCGGCACCGTCATCAGCGACAAGATGAACAAGACGGTGGTGGTCGCGGTCGAGCGTCAAGTCTCGCATCCTCTCTACGGGAAGCAGGTCGTGCGCACGAAGAAATACCACGCGCACGACGAGGAGAATCAGGCGCACGCGGGCGACATCGTGCGCATCATGGAGACGCGGCCACTCTCGAAGACCAAACGCTGGCGCGTGGTCGAGATCGTACAGCGGGCGAAGTGAGACGGCCATGATTCAGCAGGAATCGATCATCAAGATCGCCGACAACTCCGGGGCCAAGGCGGCTCTGTGCATCCGGGTGCTCGGCGGATCGAAGCGCCGCTACGCCCGCGTCGGCGATGTCATCGTCGTTTCGATCCAGGACGCGCTTCCCACCGGAACGGTGAAGAAGGGCGAGGTCGCGAAGGCGGTCGTGGTGCGCACCGCGAAGGAGATGCGTCGCAAGGACGGCTCCTACATTCGTTTCGACGACAACGCCGCCGTGCTCATCAATGAAGCGGGCGAGCCGCGGGCCACCCGCATCTTCGGGCCGGTAGGCCGCGAGCTGCGCGAGAAGCGCTTCATGAAGATCGTCTCGCTCGCGCCGGAGGTGATCTGACGTGGCACAGCGCATGTTCGGCGGCGGCGGTCGCAGGAAGAAGCCACCGGCGCGGCGGCACAAAATGCACGTGCGGCGGGGTGACCGCGTCAAGGTCATTCGCGGCAACTACGCCGGCACGGAGGGCACGGTGCTGCGTGTGCTTCCGAAAGAGAATCGGGTGGTCGTCGAGGGCGTGAACCGGCGAGTCAAGCATGCGCGCCCCACGCCCAACAATCCGGAAGGCGGTCGCATCACGTTCGAAGCACCGATCTCAGCGTCGAACGTCATGCTGATCGATCCGGCCACGGGCGAGCCGTCGCGCATTCGCATGCGGGTCGAGCCCGACGGCACCAAAGAGCGCATCTCGGTCCGGAGCGGGAACCCGATTCCGAGGCCGAGGACGTAACTGTCGACTGACATGAAGCCGAGACTACAGCAGCACTACGAGAAGAACGTACGCAGCCGGCTGACGCAGGAGTTCGGGTACCGAAACCCGCTCCAGATCCCCCGCGTCGAGAAGATCGTTCTCAACGTGGGCGTGGGCGAGGCGCCGAAGAACCCGAAGCTGCTGGACTCCGTTGTCGAGGAGCTGGGGCTGATCACGGGGCAGAAGCCGGTGGTGACGCGCGCGCGCAAGTCGGTCTCGAACTTCGGGATCCGGCAGGGGATGCCGATCGGGGCGATGGTGACGCTGCGCGGCGCGCGCATGTACGAGTTTCTGGACCGGCTCATCAATGCCGCGATCCCGCGCATCCGCGATTTTCGCGGGCTGCCCACGCGCGCATTCGACGGGCGGGGCTACTACACGCTCGGGATCAAGGAGCAGATGGACTTTCCCGAGATCGATTACGACAA
>JACQPS010000124.1 GCA_016207445.1 Gemmatimonadota bacterium
CGCCGGCGCGTGACCCAGTGTGCGGCCGCTTTCACCTCCGGCACCGCATTGGCCACGGCCACCGGCAGGCCGACGCGCGCGAGCACGGGCAGGTCTGCCAGGTCATCGCTCACGAAGGCGGCCTCCTGCCACTGCACCGATTCCCGCGCGAGCAGCCGTTCCAGGGCCGGCAGCTTCTGCGCACCGGCATCCTCGAAGCACTCGACCTCGAGCTCGGCGGCCCGCAGGCGCGTGGCTGGCGACTCCCGCCCGCTCACCAGCGCCACACGGATGCCGCCCCAGACCAGCATCTTGATCCCCAATCCGTCCGTGATCTCGAAGCGCTTGAGCTCCACGCTCTGGCCGTCCGGGAGCTGGCCCATGTACAGCCCGCCGTCCGTGAGCACGCCGTCCACATCCAGGACGACGAGACGGATGCGGCGGGCGACCTCCGGCGAGATCCGTCTACGCACGGGCCGGGGCAGGCGTGGCGCGGCCGGCCGAAACCGCTTCGCCGGCCCGCAGGGCTTCCCGGATCGCCAGCACGTCCAGGAGCAGCGGCCGGAGCTGCTGCAAGGGCAGCATGTTCGCGCCGTCCGAGGGAGCGCGCGTCGGCTCGGGGTGCACCTCCAGGAACAGCGCGTCCGCGCCCGCGGCCACGGCCGCGCACACCAGCGGCCGCGTGAAACGCGGGTCGCCTCCGCTCGCACTACCGGCGCGGCCGGGGCGCTGGACCGAGTGGGTGCCATCGAACACCGCCGGCGCCGCGGTCGCGTGCCGCAGGCGCTCGAACGACCGCATATCCACCACCAGGTCGCCGTAGCCGAAGAACGTGCCGCGCTCGGTGACCGCGCACGCCTGCGCCCCCGCCGCGCGCGCCTTCGCGACCGCGCCCGCCATCTCCTCCGGCGCCATCCACTGCCCCTTCTTCAGGTTGAGCGGCCGGCCGGTCGCGGCCGCGGCCCGTATCAAGTCCGTCTGGCGGCTGAGGAACGCCGGGATCTGCAGCGCATCACACACGTCCGCGGCCGGCGCGGCCTGCCAGGGCTCGTGCACGTCGGTCAGCACGGGCAAACCGCTCTCGCGCTGCACGCGTTCGAGCCGCCGCAGCCCGTCCTCCAGCCCCGGCCCGCGGGCCGAGTCGCCGCCCGCACGGTTCGCCTTGTCGAACGATGCCTTGTACACGACCGGCAACGCCAGCTCGTCCGCGAGCCGCACCAGCGCTCCCGCCACCTCCAGGTTCAGGCCGTCGTCCTCCAGCACGCACGGCCCCGCGATCAGGAAGAACGGGGCGCCCGGCCGGAAGAGCTCGTTCGGTGTCAGCTTCACTTTGCGTTCTTTGCGCGCTTTGCGGTGAATCCTCCCGTTCGCTACGCCCTCGCACCGGCCGACGCGGCGCGCTTCTCGGTCACGATGCTCGGCTCCGTCCGCACCCGGTCCCGCCGCGCGACCGCTGCGCCGATGAAGGAGGCGAAGAGCGGGTGCGGCCGTGTCGGCCGCGAGCGCAGCTCCGGGTGGAACTGGCACCCCACGAACCAGGGATGCTCCGGCAGCTCGATGATCTCCACCAGATTGCCGTCCGGCGAGACGCCGCTGAAGCGCATGCCGTGCTCGGCCAGCAGATCCCGGTACGCGTTGTTCACCTCGTAGCGGTGCCGGTGCCGCTCGCTGATCTCGGAGACGCCGTAGATCTGCGTTGCGCGCGAGCCGGGGCGCAGCCGGCACGGATATGCTCCCAGCCGCATGGTCCCGCCCAGATCGGTGATCTGGCGCTGCGAGTCCATCAGGCAGATCACCGGCTCGATGTCCTTCTCGAACTCCATGGAATGCGAGCGCTCGAGGCCGCAGGCGTTGCGCGCGTACTCGATGACCGCGCACTGCAGCCCGAGGCAGATGCCGAAGAACGGCAGCCCGTTCTCCCGCGCCCACTGGATCGCGTTCACCATCCCCTCGACGCCACGCACGCCGAAGCCGCCCGGGATGAGCAGCCCGTGATAGCCGCGCAGTACCTCCACACCATCGCGCTCGTGCTCGAACCCCTCACTCGAGACCCACTCGATGCGCACACCCACATCATGCGCGATGCCGCCGTGCACCAGCGCCTCGTGCACCGACTTGTAGGAGTCGGCCAGCGTCGTGTACTTGCCGACCACGGCGATGCGCACCGCGCCATTCTGCGGCCGTTTCACCCGCTCGACCATCGCGCCCCACTCGCGCAGCTCCGGCTCCGCTGTCGTGAGTCCCAGCTTCTGCACGACCCGCTCGTCCAGCTTCTGCTGATGGAAGGAGAGCGGGACCTCGTAGATGGTATCCACGTCCCGTGCCTCGATCACGCCCGCCACGTCCACGTTCGTGAAGAGAGCGATCTTGCGCTTGAGGTCGTCGCCCAGCGGCCGGTCCGTGCGGCAGATCAGGATGTCCGGCTGGATCCCGATCTCCATCAGCTCGCGCACCGAGTGCTGCGTCGGCTTGGTCTTGAGCTCGCCCGCCGCCGCGATGAACGGGATCAGCGTGAGGTGGATGAAGATGGCGTGCTCGCGGCCCACGTCCTGTCGGAACTGGCGGATCGCCTCCAGGAACGGCAGCGACTCGATGTCGCCGACCGTGCCGCCGATCTCAGTGATGACCACATCGTGGTTGGGGGCGAGGCGCCGGATCGCCGCCTTGATCTCGTCCGTGATGTGGGGAATGACCTGCACAGTCGAGCCCAGGTAATCGCCCCGCCGCTCCTTCGTGATCACGTCCTGGTAGATGCGGCCGGTCGTGATGTTGTTCGCCTGCGCAAGGGACACGTCGATGAAGCGCTCGTAGTGGCCCAGATCGAGGTCCGTCTCCGCTCCGTCGTCGGTGACGAACACCTCGCCGTGCTGGAAGGGCGAGAGCGTGCCCGGGTCCACGTTGATGTACGGGTCGAACTTCTGGATGGTCACGCGCAGGCCGCGCTCGACCAGCAGTCGACCAAGCGACGCGGCGGCGATCCCCTTCCCGAGAGAGGAGACGACGCCGCCGGTCACGAAGATGTACTTGGTGGGCTGGCGAACCTGGTCGCTCATGGCTACGTCCCGATCGGAATGAAGGGTGCTTTCATCTCTTGCAATTGCGCTTCCGCGCGCCGCGCGTCCGCCGGCGTGTCCACGCCCGGCTCGGAGGTGGCCACCACGGCCACCCCGATCCGGAGTCCCCCGGCAAGCGCCCGCAGCTGCTCCAGCCGCTCGGTGCGTTCCAGCTCGTGGGCCGGCAGCGCGACCCAGCGGGCCAGCGCCTCCGGGCTGTAGGCGTATACCCCGATGTGGCGCAGAAACTCCCCCGTGGCCAGCTCCTCCGGACCCGGCTCGCCGTCGCGCCGGAACGGGATCGGCGCCCGCGAAAAATAGAGGGCGCGCCCGTCGTCGCCACACACCACCTTCACCACCCCCGGGTCACGCCACTCGCCCAGATCCCGCACCGGCGTGGCCACCGTCCCCACCTCCCAGCCGGCGGTCACGAGCCGCGTTGCCGCGCCGACCTGCTCCTCCCCCACAAACGGCTCGTCCCCCTGAATGTTCAGGACGACGTCGTAGCCGCCGTACGCCGGCCGCGCCGCCACCTCGGCCACCCGTTCCGTGCCGGAGCGGTGCGTCGCGGCGGTGAGCTCGACCGCCGCGCCGAAGCCGTGGCAGATCTCCGCCACCTCCTCGCTGTCGGTCGCGATCACCAGTTGGTCGAGCCCGGAGAAATCCCGCACCCGGCGCCATACCCACTCGATGAGCGGGCGGCCCGCGATCGGGTAGAGCGGCTTGCGCGGCAGGCGCTCGGATCCCAAGCGGGCCGGAATCACGCCGAGAACGCGGGCCGCGCGCATGATTTCTCCTGTGCGAAAGGGCGCCGGGACGATGCAAGTTTCACGCCGAAATTTACCTCAGGCGGAGGCGATAGTAAAGCTTTCAGGCGTGAGGGATCAGGGGTCAGGGATCAGCCGATTCCGGGCGCCTGCCACGCTCCAGAACGCCTGCGGCAGCCCTGGAGAAGCTGACCCCTGAACCCTGGCCCCTGACCCCTACTGTTGCGGCCGCTGCCAGGGCCGGGCGCCGGCCGGCAGCGACAGCCCGACATCGAAATCGGCCTCCTGGTTGGCCGGGTTCACGAGCAGCCGCAGGAAGGGCGCGAAGAACTGGAGCTTGAGCCCGATCTCCTGCTCGAGGTCGCGGCGCGTACGGCGGACCCAGCCCATGCCGGCGGCGTGCAGGAGGTGGAGGTCCGGCGCGCCGAGGAGCGGCAGCCGGAGGCGCAGGGGGATGATGTATTCCGTCTCGATGAAGACGACGCGGTCGCCCGGGAACTGCGCCAGATCGAACGTCTGCAAGGTGCCCGAGCCTCCGACGAAGCTCCAGCGCTGGTGCGGCAGCGAATCGGTGCCCGGGAGCGGCCCCATGAGCCGCCACTCGATCTCGAGCGTGTGGTCGGAGAGCGCGGCCATGGCCCACTCGCCCCAGACGACGTGGCGCCGGAAAGAGTGCCTGCCGTCCAGCGCGCTGCCGGCGACCTCGAGGCTGGCACCCAGCTCGAGCGCCGAGAGCTGGCCCGTCCAGTTCGACGTCGCAGCGAGGACCAGGCTCGAGATCCGTCCGTCGCTGATCGGTGGATTGAAGCGAACGGAATCGGGAGCGAGGAAGGTCCAGGGGTCCTTCGCACGCAGCGAGCGCGCGTCCTCGCGCTGCCCCCGCAGCGTGAGCACGCCCCGGAGGCGCCGCGCCCGGAACGCGCGGCTCACCTCCACGTACCGCTGCTCGGACGCGTAGTAGTCGCGGTAGTCCCTGCCGACGAAGAAATACGAGAGCGTGTTATTCACGTCGCTCTTGATCCAGTCCTCGTTCGTGATGGTCGTGGCCAGGCCGCCGACGCGCAGCCGCGTGCCGCCGCGCGTGAGGCTGAGCTCCAGCCCCCCCGTCGGATCGCCCCGGCCGGTGCGCCAGCCGAGCTGACCATGGATGCGCGGCTCGACGCGGCCGAGCGCCGGCAGCCGATAGGCTCCTCCCCAGGCCAGCGAGAGCGCGTCCACGCGGTCGTAGGTCGGCGCGGAGAACCCCAGGAAGCCTTGCAGCTCGACCGACGGCGGGTCCAACCACCCCTGGATGCGGAGGCGCCCGGGCTCGCGCACCACCCGGTAATGCACCAGCGGCAGGTCGAGGATGGAGCCAGCGATCGTGGCCAGCTCGGATCGGTAGAGTCCACCCGCAATGTTGACCACGTCACCCGTCACGCTCGCGCTGGGCCGCAGAAAGATCTCCGCATCCACGCCGACCACGTCCGAGGAGATGGTGCCCTCGAGCGTGAGGCGCGCGTCCAGCACCAGCACCGGCCGGCGCACCGTGTCGCTCGCGGGAATGAGCGTGTCCTGCGCGACGAGCAAGTAATCCCGCTGGAGCAGGCGCGTGAGGCGGTGGTCGAGCGCGGCGTCGCCCTCCCCTTCCCGTTCGACGACCTGCGCTCCCGCCGGTAGCACCGCCACGAGCCCGGCCCACACCGCGAGCGCGCACGCGCACAGGCGGGCGCGCCGGGCCGGCGTCGTCATGTCAGGGACAGGAAGTTGGCGAGAAGCTGGCGGCCGCCCTCGCTGGCGATGGACTCCGGGTGGAACTGCACGCCCCAGACGCGGTGCTCCCGGTGCTTC
>JACQPS010000132.1 GCA_016207445.1 Gemmatimonadota bacterium
CTCGGCGCCCGCCTCGAGCTCGCGCCGGTAACGCGGCCCGTGGAACCGGCCGAATGCGCCCGCCTCGATCGCGCGCAGCTGGCGTGAAAGCTCCTCTTCCGCCGCCTGTTGGAACCGGCGATCCAGGCTGGTTCGGATGCGCAGTGGCGCCGTGTAGACCAGGTCGCCGAAGCGGTCCTCGAGCTCGCGCCGCACGACTTCCGCGAAGTAGGGGCCGAGGCCGGCCGGCTCCTGACGTGGCGGCGGCTCGCGCCGCACACCGAGACGCGCAGCGCGCGCGCTCTCTGCCTCCTCCGCATGCACGCGGCCCTGCTCGGCCATGAGCGCGAGCACGAGGTTCCGGCGGCCGCGCGCGCTCTCCGCGTAGCGCCGCGGATCGTAGGTGCTCGGTGACTTCGGCAGCGCGGCCAGCAGCGCGGCCTGCGCCAGCGTCAACCGCCGCGCGGGCCGGCGGAAGTAGTGCTGCGCGGCCGCCTCGATGCCGTACGCGCCCCGGCCGAAGTAGATGTGGTTCAAGTAGAGCTCGAGGATCTCGCCCTTGGAGAACTTTCCCTCGATCTCGCGCGCGACGCGGATCTCCAGCAGCTTGCGTTTCAGCGTGCGCCGCGCACCCGGCAGCCGGTCCGGGAAAACGTTGCGCGCGAGCTGCATGGTGATCGTGCTGAAGCCCTGCACGAATCCGCGGGCCCGCAGGTCGGCGAGCGCGGCGCCCACGACCCGGCGCCAGTCCACCCCCGTGTGCTGGTAGAAGCGCTTGTCCTCCACCGCGATGAAGGCGTCGGCCACGTAGGCGGGCAGCGAGTCGAGCGAGACGACCGCGCGCTCGACCGGCGCGAGATCGGCGAAAGGGCGGCCGGCGCGGTCGAGCAGCACGGACGCGCCGCCGGGCTGATAGGATGCGAGCCGTTCCACGTTGGGGCAGCCGCGCATGCCACAGCGCTCCCAGGCGACCCACAGGAGCAGGAGCAGGATGGCGACACCGAAGAGAGCCTCGCGCACGGTGGGGCGGCGCAGGCGGAAGCGGGCCGCTCGGTCGAGCGCGCGCGCGGCTCGCGCAGGCAGCAACCGCCGCACGCCTTCCCGCGCGCGCACGAGCAGCTTGCGCAGCCGCGCGGCCGCGGCCGATCGCCGAGCGCGCATGCTGCGGTGATTCTGGGCCGAGCTCAATCCCTGGTTTCCAGCAACCACGCCACCGTCTCGGGGAGGCCGGCTCGCAGCGGGCGCGGGTTCCAGCCCAGCTCGCGCGTGGCTTTGTCATGCGAGTGCAGCCAGCGCCCGGCCGCCACCGCCACGCCTTCCCGACTGAGCGGCATGCGCCTTCCCGTGAGGCGGCCGATCAGGTCGAGCACGGCGCCGGTCGCGAGCGCGAGCGGCGCCGGGAAGCGCAGCCGCGGCGCGCGTCGGCCCGCGAGCCGCGCGACCTCGGCGGCGAAGTCGTTGAATGCGCGCTCTTCGCCGGACAGCACGTAGACTTCACCCGTCCGGCCACGCTCCACCGCGAGGATCAGGCCGTCGGCGACGTCGTCCACATGGACGTAGGAGAACCAGCCGGAGGGGACGAGCAGACCGGGGATGCGGCCCGCGATCAGGTCGCGCAGAAAGCGCCCGTTCGGACCGCGATCCCCCGGGCCGTACACGACGGCCGGGCACACGATGACGAGCGGCAGGCCGCGCCGCTGCGCCTCGCGCGCCAGCCGGTGCGCCTCCGCCTTGGTGCGGTGGTACGTCGAGGGGTACGGCCGGGCGCCGAATTCGCTGGACTCGTCGCCCGCGCCGCCAGCCGGCGTCGGCCCGAGCGCCGCCGTGGTCGAGACGTAGACCAGGCGTGCGCGCGCCCGCTCGGCCGCGGCCAGAAAGGCGCGCGTGCCGCCCACGTTCACGCGTTCCAGCGCGGCGGCGTCGACCACGCCCAGATCGTAGATCGCCGCCAGGTGGAAGGCGACGTCGGCGCCGTCGAGCCCACGCGCGAGCGCCGCCTCATCGGTCACCTCGCCTGGCACGAGCTCCGCGCCCAGGCGCTCCAGGTCGGCAGTGTCGGAGCGTGAGCGGACCAGGCAGCGCAGGTGGGTGCCGCGCGCAGCGAGTTCTTGGGCCAGGCGGCCGCCGATGAAGCCGGTCGCGCCGGTCAGGAAGGCGGTTCTCGCCGTCATCCCGAGCGGAGCGGCCCGAAGGGCCGCCCCTCGACTTCGCTCAGGGTAAACTCCGTCGAGGGATCTCGCGTGAACTTCCGGATCCCGTCACGCACGCGTGCTGCTCTCCTCGTCACGGACCGGTCCGAGCGCGAGCCAGCCGATCGCGACCGGGCGGCCGTCCTTGCGGGCGTCGGCATCGGGGATGATCACATCCAGCTCCTTCGTGCGCTCCAGCCGCTCCTGTGTCTGCCGCCCGCCCGTGACCGAGAGTTCTTCGATCGGCACGATCCGCTCCGCGCCGTCGGGGGCGCGCAGCCGCAGGCGCCGGCCGGGACGCATGTCCTCGATCGAGGGCCGTCCCTGCACGAGCCGCAGCCGCAGCAGGTGCCCGCGCAGCGGTACGTCCACGATATCCGACACGCGGAACTGGAAGGGGCCGCCAGCGCCGCGACGATGCTCGAAGAAGCCCATTTTGCAGGTGACCTCGCTCACTGGTTTTCGCATGGTGCCGCACGCGAGTCGGAGGCTAGCGCGGCGGCGCGAAGCCGTCAATCGGCTGCTCCGTGCTCGCGGCCGCGGGCCCGCTCGCCCCACCTTGACTTCCCCCGGGGCCCCGACTACCTTGCTGTCCAACACGCCGCCCACGAGTGGGCGTGTCCGGGACACGCGGGTAGATTTGCAAGAGCGCGATCGGAACCTGCGGCTTCGAGTGGGTTCCGATTTTCCGTTCTGCGCCGGCCGCGGGCGCCCAACGCGCGGCACGTTCGGTCAGAGGGTACGGGACATCGCACCGCACCCCCCGACACACCATCCACACGTCACACCAGGAGTACAGCGATGGCTCGTACCACAGGGAAGGTGAAGTGGTTCTCCCAGGAGAAGGGCTACGGCTTTCTCGTGCAGGAGAACGGCCCCGACGTCTTCGTCCATCACAGCGCCATTCAGGGCTCCGGCTTCAAGGTCCTCTACGAGGGCGAGGAAGTCGAGTTCGACGTGGTGGAAGAGGCCAAGGGTCCCAAGGCCGCCAACGTCGTGCGCTTGAACCCGCCCGCGGAGCCCCCGCAGCGGGCGCCACGCCGTGAGGGGATGCAGGGGCAGGGGCGGCCGGGCGGCCGCTTCGGCGAGCGCGCAGTCGAGTACTGAGAGCGACGCCGATCACCTTCGCGCCCGCGGGGCCCGTCCAGGTCCCGCGGGCGTTCGTTTTTCTCGAACTGCACCTCACCCGCCTGGCTATCGATGCGCCCCGGTGAGCGCCGTTCCTTGTGGGCGTGAAACGGCGCTATATTGGTTGCTGCAACACTTTCGCGGAGCACTCATGGCGACCCAGCGCCGGCGCCTGCGCGCCGCCGATCTGCCCGAAATCCCGGTCGAGGACCCGCTCGTCAGCGGCTACGAGCTGGTCGACGGGGAACTCGTCCCCGTGACCGCGGCGTACGCTCCCCACGGCCGGCTCGTCCTCGAGCTGGGCAGCATTCTGGAAGGTTTTGCGAGGGAGCGAAAGCTGGGCGCGGTGTTCGTTGATCCCTGGGTGCGCCTGCGCCTCGTCCACGATCCCGAACTGGTGCGCGCGCCCGACATCGTCTTCCTTTCCGCCGAGAAGTTGCGCGCCAGTGGCGGCGTCCCGAGGGGTATGATCGAGGTCGTTCCGGACCTCGCGGTCGAGATCTTCTCGCCGACGAACGAGCGCAAGCGGCGCGATTTCGACCGACGCATCCGGGACTATCTCGACGCGAGTATCCCGGTTATCTGGGTCATCTACGAGTCTTCGCGCTACGCGACGGTTTACCACCCGGACGGCTCGGCTCGCCTGATTCGCGAGCACGAGTCCCTCGATGGCGAGAGCGTTCTCCCGGGTTTCACCCTGCCCCTCGCCACGCTCTTCGAGGCGCTCGAGGTCCCATGACCCGCGGCTACAACAACGATCCTCGCCGGCTGGTCCGGCTCCGGCGACTGAAGCACGGACCCCGCCCACCTGGGTCGCCGCCGGAGAAGAGCGGTCCGCGGACACCCACGCCTGCACCTGCGCGTCGCAAGCGTTCACGGACGAAGTGACGCCGACGCCGTCCGGCCCGTCGCCGGCGAACCCGCTCGAGCTCGACCCGGAAACCATGCGGCGGCTCGGCCACCTGGTGGTCGATCTGCTGGTCGCCCGCATCGCATCCCTCGATGCCGACGCGGCGTGGCGCGGCGCGACCCGCGCCGAGCTCGAGCCGCGGCTGCGCGAGCCGCCGCCGGAGCGCCCCGGCGACTTCGAGCGGCTGCTCGACCGCGTCGTTCGGGAAGTGCTGGAATACGCCGGCCGCATCGACCACCCCCGCTTCCTCGCGTTCATCCCGAGCTGCCCCACCTGGCCCGGGATCCTCGGCGATTTGCTCGCCTCGGGCTTCAACGTGTTCCAGGGCACGTGGCTCGAGTCGTCGGGGCCGAGTCAGCTCGAGCTGGTCGTGCTCGACTGGTTCAAGGACTGGCTCGGCTACCCGCCCGAAGCCGCCGGGCTGCTCGTGAGCGGCGCCTCGGCGGCCAACCTGATCGCGCTCGTGTGCGCGCGCGAGGCGCTGCTCGGCGGCCCGTCGGCCGACGCCGTGATCTACTATTCCACGGAGACCCATTCCTCGGTCGAGCGCGCGGCCAGGATCGCCGGCTTCACGCCCGATCAGATTCGGACGCTGCCCGCGGACGGTAGCTTTCGACTGCCCCTCGACGCCTTGCGCCGCGCCGTGGACGACGACGCCCGCGCCGGCCGCCGGCCGTTCCTCATCGTCGCCAACGCGGGCGCGACGAGCACGGGCGCGATCGACCCGTTCACCGCGCTCGCCGACTTCTGCGCCGAGCGCAGGCTCTGGCTCCACGCCGACGCCGCCTACGGCGGCTTTGCCGTCTTGACCGAGCGCGGCCGCGCCTGGCTCGACGGCATCGGCCGCGCCGATTCCATCACGCTCGACCCGCACAAGTGGCTGTACCAGCCGTACGAGGTGGGGTGCCTGCTCGTGCGCGGCGGCGCGCGCCTGCGCGACGCCTTCCACATCATGCCGGATTATCTACAGGACACCGCGGTAGGCGGCGGCGAGGTCAACTTCGCGGACCGCGGGCTCCAGCTCACGCGCGCCGCGCGCGTGCTCAAGATCTGGCTCTCGCTCCAGGCCTTCGGTGTCGCCGCGTTCCGCCGGGCGATCGACCGCGCGCTCGACCTCACCCTCGAGGCGCAGCGGCGCATCGAGCGCGCGGCCGCGTTCGAGCTGCTGGCACCCGCCGCGCTCGGCGTCGTCTGCTTCCGCCGCCGCGTGCCCGGCGGCGACGAGCCTGCCCACGAGCGGGCGAACGCCGCGCTCGTGCAGGGGCTCAATCGCAGTGGTCTCGGGATGATCTCCTCTACACGCGTGCGCGGCCGTTACGCGCTGCGGCTCTGCATCATGAACCACCGCACGACGCTTGGAGACGTCGAGCGCGTCATTCACTGGCTGGAGTCAGAGCCGCTTTCCGGTTGAGGGGATAGGGATCAGGGGCGAGGGGGTCAGGAGATTTCCGCTGACCCCTGACCCCCGATCCCTGATCCCTGCCCTCAGCCCTTCTTCTTCAACGACGCCACGAACTCGCCGATCGGGATCGCGGCCAGGGTCGTGATCTTCACGCTGCCGCGTGCGCCCAGTTCCGCGCTGACGCGCGCGATGGTCGCGTTGTCCGGGGCCTCCACGACGTTCACGAAATCGAATGGACCGAGTACAGCGTACTGCTCGCGCACTTTCACCCCGAGCTTCTCGACCTCCTTGTTCACCTCTTGCACGCGTTCCGGGTTGCGGGTGAGGGTCCCGGCGCCCTCGTCCGTGAGGTTGCTCAGCAGGATGTAGGTTGGCATAGGCGCCTCCGGCGAAGGAAAGGGAAAGGGGCGGCTGGATAATGCGCGCGGATCCACTCGCTTTCAATGCCTGCCGGCAATGGCCGCCCGCGCGACCAGCTGGTCGAACAGGGCGAGCGCATCCGCGCGCGCGATATCGATGACCCTGGCGACGCCGGCCCGGCCGCCGCTCGCCGTATCCACGAGCACGGTCACGATCCCGTGCCGGCGCTGGAACGGCGACTCGCGCACGTGTACCGTCTGCACCTTCTTCTCCGGCACGATCCAGGTGACGCGCTCGAGCAGGCCGACCCGCGCCAGTACGTGCTCGCCGAGGCGCGCATGGCCGAGCTCCCGCCAGTAGCGGTCGGCCGCCAGGTACGCGAGTGGCTCGAGCCCGAGCAGCGCGAGCCAGCCGGCGTGGACGAAGAGGCCCAATCCGAGGGCGGCGCCGACCACGGGCACCGAATAGCGCAGGAACGCCCGGCGGCGTGCGCGCGGGTGCGCGGGGCGGAGGCGCACGGCGTCGTAATCGAATCCATCGAGCAACACGGCGAGCAGCCCGGGCACGGCCGCTCGCCGGACCAGCGGCACGACCAGCTCGGCGCCGCCGTGCTGCCCCTGGGCCGGGCCGCCGCCCGCGGTCTCGAGCTTGAGCGCACACAGCCCGAACGCGCGCCGGAGAATCGTCTGCTCCACGCGCACCGCCTGCAGCCGCGCGAGCGGTGCCGCGGCTTCGCGGCGGTTCAAGAGGCCGTACCGGGTGCGCAGCTCGTCGCCGGCGCGCTCCAGCGTGAAGCCGTGGTAGCCGACCATCGCGCCGATGATGGAGAAGATCCAGCCGAGCAGCAGGAATACGACGGCGAGGCCCGCCACGACCACGACCGCCAGCAGTGCGCCGGTCAGCGGCAGGCGCTGCGCGAGGGCGCCGGGATCCACCACTGCCTCCGGCAGCCGGATCGGCAGCTCGTCCACGAACTGGAGCCCGCCGGCGATCGCGGCCGCGAACAGCCCCGCCTCGTTGGCGGTCGCGCCCGCGACCATCAACTCGCCGGTGGACAGCCGGACCAGCGGGGTGGGCGTCGCCGCGGCCGCGCCGGCGTGCGCCATCGCGGCGGCCGTCGCCGCGGCGCCGAGCCGGCTGCGCGCGGCATCGAGCGGGCGCTGCGTCGCCGCGTCGGCCGGCACGGTCGCTCGCGGCTTGCCCCGCCCCAGCAGCTCGGAGCGCAGCGCCTGCGCCTCCGGCACGCGCAGCACCGACAGCACCGCCTCCGCTTCCACGCCGCCGGCCGTCTCGACGCGCAGCTCCGCGACGCCGGCGATGCGCTGGAGCGCGCTCTGCCGCACCTCCAGGTTCTGGATGCGCGCGAGCGGGATCACGCGATGCCGGCGGCTGAGCACGCCGGAGTCGATGATGAGGTCGTCCTGGTCCAGACCGTAGCGGAAGGTGAAGTAGCGGGCGAAGGCCGCGAGGAACGCGGGGATCGAGAGGAAGGCGAAGACCCAGACGACGACCCGGTCCAGCTCGCCGCCGCCCGCGGAGGCGCCGCCGACCAGCGCCGGCAGCACGAGCCCGCGCGCGATCCGGAGCGAAGAGAAAACGATGGTCAGCGGGTGGAGCCGCCCCCGTTCAGACGGCATCCTCGCCTCCACCGAGGCGGGCGAGCCGGTCCCGCAAGCCTTCCGCCTCCTCGGCCGCGAGTCCCGGGATGGTCAGCGCGGCGCCGTAGCTGCCCGCGGTGAACACGACCACGTGTGCGAGCCCGAGCCAGCGCTCGAGCGGGCCACGCCGCGTGTCCACGTGCTGGATGCGCGCGTGCGGCACCGAGCTCCAGGTGCGCCAGACGAGGCCGCGACGGATGAGCACGTCTCGCTCCCGGATCGAGAAGCCCCAGGCGCGGTAGCGCGCGGCCGGCACCAGCAACGAGAGCAGGCCCCCCGCGGCCGCGATCGTGATGGGAACGGCGCCGGCAGGACCGGGGAAGACGTCGACCAGCTCGAGTACGAGAGCGGCGGCGACCAGTACGGCCGTGGTGGCCAGGCCCGCGCTGCGCCACAGGCGGATGACCCGGGGGTCCAGGGGGCGGAGGGCCAGAGGCGCCATCCCGAGCGGAGGGCCGCCGGGTTGGCGCCTCGGAGCCGAGGGATCTTGTGCGAGCTCACGGGAGTTCATACGGGATCCCTCGACTCCGCTCGCTGCGCTCGCTCCGCTCGGGATGACCCTGCGGGTCAGGTCAGCGCGTGCGCCTGGAGCTGGTTCCGGCCGTGCCGCTTCGCCGCGTACAGCGCCTCGTCGGCCTTGCGCACCAGGTCCTCGTACTCGAGGCCGTGCTCGGGAGCGCTGGCCACGCCGGCGCTGATCGTGAGCACGCCGCCGGGGAGCACATCTTCGCGCTCGAAGTCGCCCCGCTCCACCGCCTCGCGCAGCCGGTCCAGCGCCTGGTACGCCTCGTCGCGCGGCGTGTTCACCATGATGAGCGCGAACTCGTCCCCGCCGTAGCGCGCCAGCACGTCGCTGACGCGCAGCTTCTCGCGCATGACAGCCGCGAGGTCGCGCAGCGTGGCGTCCCCGGCCAGGTGGCCGAGCGCGTCGTTGTACGCCTTGAAGTTGTCGACATCGATCATGCAGACGGCGCACGTCCCGCCGTAGCGGCCGAGGCGCGCGAGCTCCGCCTGCAGGAAGCCCTCGAAGTAACGGCGGTTCGGCAAGCCGGTGAGTGGGTCCGTGACCGCGAGCTCTGCCAGGGTCTGCCGGAGCGCCTTCATCTCCCGCCGATCGCGCCGCAGCCGCTCGAAGACCACGCCCACGTAGCACGTGATCAGCAGCACGACCACGGCGGTCGTGAGCTCCAGCGGCAGCGAGACGCCGGCGCGCCCGGCGTGCGCCCACAGCGCGCCCAGGTATCCGCTCAGCATGAACGCGCTGGTCAGCACGACGCCCAGGAAGCCGACCAGCCCGGCCAGGAACAGCAGCGCCACGAACCAGGCCATGAGCGCGAGGAAGCGGGCCTCGGGCGCAACCAGCGTGTAGAGGTCGAGGATTGAAGCGGCGGCGAGGACGGGGACGTAGACGTAGTGCGGGTCCCAGCGGAGGCGCGCGTCCCAACCCAGGCGCGGCACCAGCCAGAGCGCGAGCAGCACCACGAGTGTAGAGGCGGCGGCGATCACCCACTCGCCAAAGGTGACCGCGCTCAGCCCGAGCAGCTTGAGCGCCAGGATCACGACCAGCCCCAGCGACAGACCCGCGCTGGCCAGCAGGATGCCGCGCTGCTTCAGGCGCTGTTTGTCCGGCCCTTGCATCATGAGCAGTTTGCCGCGGCGACGAGACCGCCGGCTCCCTTCAGAGGGGTGGACACGACCGGGGAGGCGTGTAGCTTTCGGTCGGGGAGCCTGCAGGTAACATGCCGGGGGTGTCCGGCCGCGGCAAGGGCGGAAAAAAGGAGCGTCAATGCCCCAAATCCAGTGTGTCCGGTGCGGACAGACCGAGCCGCAGCTCGAGCGCCCGCCCCTGCGCAACGAGCTGGGCGAGCGCATCCACCGTGAGATCTGCCAGCGCTGCTGGGACCAGTGGCTCCGTTACCAGACCGCGCTCATCAACCACCACGGCCTGGACGTGCGCGACAAGCCGGCGCGGGAGTTCTTGATGGCGAATATGGAGGCTTTTCTCTTCCGGTCGGGCGAAACGGAGGACATCGATACCAGCCAGAAGGGCAGCATTAGCTGGTAGCCTGAGTCCGATCGGGTTTTCAGACGAGCACCGGTCGCTTCGTATGCCAGTCGGTCTCCCGCTGATACGCCGCGGCCACCGCGATCAGCCGGTTCTCCTCCCACGCGCGTCCCGTCAACATGATCGACGTCGGCAGTCCGTTCTGTCCGAACCCGTTCGGCAGGGCGAGGCCGGGCAGCCCCGTCAGGTTGGCGGCCGGGATCATCGCGGCGGCGGAGGCGGAGAGGCTCGCGCCCGGATAGGCGTCGCGGAACTTGACGCCGATCGGGCTCGCGACCGTCGCCCGGGTCGGTGAGAGGACGGCGTCGTACTTCGAGAAGATGGCATCGAAGTCGCGCATCATCTGGACGCGCATGCGCATGGCCTTCAGGTAGTCCTTCGCCAGCGTCACCATCCCGCTGTACGCCCCCGTGCGGCTGCCGGGCGCCGTGAGCTGCTGCACCTTGCCGCTCTCGATCAGCTCCTCGTGCGCGCTCGCGCCCTCCGCATCTACGATCGTGCCCACGGCGGCTCCGTACGGCAGATCCGGCAGTGTCACGTCCTCTTCGATGGTGGCGAACCGGCGCAGCACCTCGAGCGCCGCCTCGAAGTTCTGCTTCACCTCCGGCTGGGGGTTTTCGCGCGATCCCGTGAGCACGCCCAGCCGGAACGGCGGCCGGAGCTCCGGCCTCGGCGGGGTTTCGTAGGGTCGGCTGACGGCTGCAGGATCGAGCGGATCCGCCCCGGCGATGGCCGCGAGCACGAGGCCGCAGTCATCGGCGGTGCGGCACATCGGGCCGAGCTTGTCGAGCGTCCAGCACAACGTCATGGCGCCGTAGAGGCTGACGCGGCCGTACGTCGGCCGCAGCCCGGTCACGCCGGAGTACGCGGCGGGCGTCATGATCGAGCCGGACGTCTCGGAGCCGATGGCGAACGCGACCAGCGCGGCCGCGACGGCCGCGGCCGAGCCGCTGGAGGAGCCGCCGCTCCAGTACTCGGGGTTCCAGGGCGAGCGGCCGGGGCCGGTGAAGGATGCGGTCGGCTCGTCGTATCCCATGCCGCCTGCGATCTCGACCATGGCGAGCTTCGCGATCAGGATCGCGCCCGCCTCGCGCAGCTTGCGGATCACGGTGGCGTCATAGTCGAACACCTGGTCCCGGTAGGGCGCGGCGCCCCAGGTGGTGGGGACGCCCTTCGTCGCCAGGAGATCCTTGGCGCCGTAGGGGACGCCGTGCAGCGGGCCGCGGGTGCGCCCCGCGCGGATCTCGGCCTCGGCCTGCCGCGCCTCGGCCAGTGCCTGATCGCGCATGAGCGTGACGAGCGCGCCGAGCTTCGGGCCGAGGCGCTCCAGCCGGTCCAGGTACGAGCGTGTGAGCTCGACCGGCGAGAGGCGGCCGGCGCGGATCCCGGCCGCGAGCTCGCGCACCGGCAGGTAGAGCGTGTCCTCGCCGTACATGCTCACCCCTGCGCGCGGCAGGCAGCGTACACGCACGCCGGCCCGACGCCGTTCGCCACGGCGACTCGTCGCAGCCGCTCCGCCGCGCGCAGCCCGCCCACCACGTCCCGGCGCACCGCCTCGAGCTGATCCTCGGAGAGCTGTGCGCCGTAGCGGATCTGGATGACCTGCATGAGCGCCTCCGTCTCGGCCGGCGGCGGCTGCTGCTGCTGCGCTGGCTGCGCGGGCTGCGGCGTGGCGGCGGCGGGCGGTGGCGGCGTCGGCACCGGCTCCGGCACCGGGGACTCCGGCTCGATGCGGCGCGCGCACGCCTGCGCCAGCGGTGCGGTGACGGCGAGCGCGGCCAGCGTCCGGGCGAAGTCGCGGCGGGTCGTGGTCGGGATCGGCGAGCTCTCGGACATGCGTCGGCGCTCCGGATCAGGTGCGAGGTGCCGGAACCGGACGGCTGGCCGCCGGTCCACGGCGCGGTGCAGCGCGCATCGGGAATAGCCTGCGCGTGGGGCGGCGCGTATCATAGTGCCGCGGCGGAAGCCCGGCCAGGAGCGGTGACGGTCAGAGCGATGCGGGACAACAGACAGGAGGTTTCCCATGCAACTCGAGGGGGTGAGCAGGGCGTGGAGCGTCGCGGCCCTGATCGCGCTCATCGGCATCGTCGCGTGTGCGCGCGAGGGTGAGGAGGAGGCGGAGCCGGCGGTACAGGAACCCGCGGCCGAGCCGACCGGGGTCAGCGCCGACCTGAGCACGCCCGAGTCCGTGCTGCACGATGCTGCGGCGGACGTCTATCTGGTCTCGAACATCAACGGCAGTCCACTCGAGAAGGACGACAACGGCTACATCTCCCGTGTCTCGCCGGATGGGGAGATGGTCGCGGCGCGCTGGATCGACGGCGCGAAGCCGGAAGTCACGCTGCACGCGCCGAAGGGGCTCGCGATCAAGGGGGATACGCTCTTCGTGAGCGACCTGGACAGCGTGCGCGCCTTCGACCGCAACAGCGGCGCGGCACTCGGCGGGCGCGGCGTCGCGAACGCCACGTTCCTGAACGACCTCGCCGTCGGCCCGGACGGGCTGGTCTATGTCACGGACAGCGGGCTCAAGGGCGGGGCGCAGGGCTTCGAGCCGTCCGGCAGCGACGCGATCTATTACTTCGGCCCGCGCGGCGCCGTCGCGATCGCGAAAGGTTCCGACCTGAACCGGCCGAACGGCATTGCCACAGCCCCGAACGAGGTGATCGTCGTCCCGTCCGGCGGCAAGGAGATCTACCGCATCGACAAGGCCGGAAAGCGAACCACCTTCGCCACACTGCCCGCGGGGCAGCTCGACGGGGTCGTCCGCCTCGAGGACGGTGCGCTGCTGGTCTCGA
>JACQPS010000001.1 GCA_016207445.1 Gemmatimonadota bacterium
ATCTTCGACAAAGAAGCTGGCGACGGTCGCGCCATCGTTGGTCTTCCAGGCAGTGGAGATGCGGTCGTAGGTGGACTTGATCTGATCGAAGTGAGCGGACATGCAGCCTCCTCATAAGGGACCGGAACGGTCTCTAAGGGTACGTCGGCCGGGGCGGTTCGGATCGATGGCGGATACCGCAAGTCTTGGCGCAGGCTAACGGACAGGAAATGAGCTGCGGGCTGAGGCGCCCGCAAGGGCGCCCGGTCCGCGGCAAGAAAGCGAAGCGCCGAGGCCCGTCAGCTCCATTTCCTTGTTAGCCGGCGCCGCGTCGGGGTTACGGTTGGAGGGCGGCTAATGCCTGCTCGAACGTGCCGGTGAAGTAGGCAACGTTGTGGAAGGCCTCTCGTGTGAGGGCCTCCGCCACGAATCGGGCGTGGTCAACGCTCTGGCCGATGACGATGATGCGAGTGTTGTGGTCCTCCATTGGTAGGCGCCCATCGTCCTTCGCCCGTCGCACCTCACCGACATCCTTGCCCTCGAGCACGCCACTGCGCGGGAGGTGCCGCGCGCTCCCCAGTGTGCCCGCGTGATAAGCCGCTGCCTCGCGCACATCGATCACCACCGCGGTACGGTCATTCGCGAGGACATAACGAAGACCGTCGAGTTCAATCTCGGTGACGCCGCCCAGGGCGCGCCAAACAGGGATGCCGAGCTGGTAGCGGCGCACGTTGGTATAGTCCGAAGCGAGAAGCTCTTCCGCGAGTCGTTTGCTCTTTCCGCAGTGCGGGCCGTTACAATAGAGCACGATCGGCCTCCTCTTGTCGCCCCGCACGAGGCGGCCGACTTCAGCCACGTCCGAGACGTACATTGACATCGGCACACCGGGGCGGGCGGCTACGTTGAGCGCGCCCGGGATGTGGCTGATCGCAAACTCGAGGTGTGGCCGTGCGTCGAGAACAACGGCGCGGTTCTCGGCGAGGATGCCTCGCAGCTCTTCGGTGGACACTTCCGCGGTACGCTGGCCGGTCTCGCCTAGGACGGCTGTAAAGATGTTGCCGGGTGTCTGCGTCCAGGCGACAGCGCCAACGATGGTCAAGCCGAGGACAATGTGCGTGACCCGGCGGTGGCTCAACATGGCGATCATGCGCACCTCCGAAGATGGCCGATGGCGGGTGGTGGCGTCCGGCTAACTACTCTCTGGACCTGCGAGCCCGACGCCGCTTGGGCCGCCGATGCGGCCGGGTAACGGTCCGCGTATGGGCCCGCGCGTCCCCGCTGAACTGCCTCAGGCTAAACCATTTCCTGAGGGTGCACAAGAAGATTCGGGAGGTGCGCTAGGCTGCGCCGGCTGCGTGCTATAACAATTACTCCGCTGCTCCGCCTTCCGCTTTCCTGTGCCGGTTTTCTGCGCCGGTTTTCTGTGCCGGTTTTCCTGTGCCGGTTTTCCTGTGCCGGTTTTCGTGCGCCGGTTTTCGTGTGCCGTTTTTCTGTGCCGGGGGGGGTTCGCTACTCGATTCCCG
The DNA here is from genome assembly GCA_016207445.1 of Gemmatimonadota bacterium. Lineage (GTDB taxonomy): Bacteria > Gemmatimonadota > Gemmatimonadetes > Longimicrobiales > RSA9 > JACQPS01. Next base: position 1,503 of record JACQPS010000001.1, read on the forward strand.
TCAGGGCCAGCGCGATGAGCAGCACGCGCTCGATGCCCTTAGGCCCGCCATCGTTCGAGTACCACTCTTCCATGGTGTGCGTCCCGCCCGACTCGCCGCCCGCGCCCAGCGCAATGGCGGGAATCCCGAGGGCGATGGGGACGTTGGCATCCGTCGACGAAGCCACCAGCTCCGGCGTCTCTCCGATGAAGCGGGTCGCGGCCCGGGCGACGCCCACGATGCGCGAGCCGGCGGGCGTCTCGCCGGTCGGGCGGTCGCCGATCAGCTCGATATCGAGGCGCAGGCCGGGCGTGCCGCGACGGCGCCGGTCCTCCACCTCCTCGCGCGCGCGTGTCAGCACGGTCCGTACGGACGCCTCCAGCTCGGCCAGGGCCTCTGCGCTCTCGCCGCGCAGGTCGAGCTCGAGCCACGCCTGCTCGGGGATGGCGTTGACGCTGGTGCCGCCGCCAATGCGGCCGACGGTCAGCGCCGTGCGCCGATTCGGTCGCTCGAGCCGGGCCAGCTCGGCCACGGCGATGCCGAGCGCGTCCACTGGGTTGGGCAGCCCCCAATCGGCCCAGGAGTGGCCGCCGGGGCCGCCCAGGGTCACGCGCAGCCGGCGGGATCCCACGGCGCGGTTGACGATGCGGCGTCGCCCCGTGCCATCCAGCGTGATGAATCCGGCGGCATGCCGGAAAGGCGAGCCCTCCCGGAACAGGTGCTTCACGCCGCGCAGATCCCCCACACCCTCCTCGCCCACCGTGGCGGCGAGGACCAGCGGGCGGCGCGTCCGGATGCGCGCGCCCACGAGCGCGCGCGCGGTCGCGAGCAACGCGGCCAGACCGCGCGCGTTGTCGGCGATGCCGGGGGCGATCAGGCGGCCGCCGTCGCGCCGGACCCGAATCGGCGTGTCCTCCGGAAAGACCGTGTCCAGGTGCGCGGCCAGGAGCAGGGGAGGCGCGGCATTGGCGCCGTTGGCGGGAACGCGCGCGAGCACGTTGCCCACGTCATCGATGGCGACGTCGTCGAGCCCGAGCTCGCGGAGGCGATCGGCCATCCAGGCGGCCCGCGGCGCCTCGCCGAACGGCGGCGCGGGGATCTGAGCCAGCGCGACCACATCGGCCAGCGTCTCCGCGTCCGTCTCGCGCACCAGCCCGCGCGCTCGGGCCACGGCCTGCTGGCGCGCGAGCTTCGCCACATCGGGCGTCTCGCGCCCGGCCGCCGCCGCCTGCTGACGCAGCGTTTTCGTCCAGCGCTTCCGGCGACCTCGATCCATACGAAACCCGCCCCCGCGGCGCGCTTTCCGTTGACAATACTAGCGCGCGCGGAGCATCTTGCCAGTCCGCCCCGTCCGCCCCGTCCGCCCCGGCACACGAGACCGGCGATGGAAGAGAAAGAGCTCATCTACGACTGGAACGCCGCCGGCGCGTCGGCCCGCGTGCGTCCGGTCGTCGAGCTCGATGACGAGACGCTGCGCGACGGCATCCAGTGTCCGTCCGTGCTCGACCCGCCCATCGCCCAGAAGCTCGAGATCCTCCACCTCATGGCCGAGCTGGGCATCCAGGCCGTGAACCTCGGGCTGCCCGGCGCGGGTGCGCGCGCCGTCGCCGATGTCACCGCACTCGCCCGGGAAATCGCGCGCGCCGGCCTCCGCATCTTCCCGAACTGTGCCGCCCGCACGGTCCGGGCCGACGTGGAGCCGATCGCACGCATCGTCGACGACACGGGCGTGCCGATCGAGGCGGCCACCTTCATCGGCTCGTCGCCCATACGGCAGTATGCCGAGGACTGGACGCTGGACAAGATGCTGCGGGCGACCGAGGACGCCGTGACGTTCGCTGTCTCGCTCGGGCTGCCGGTCATGTACGTCACCGAGGACACCACGCGCGCGCGCCCCGAGGTGCTCCAGCGGCTCTATACGACCGCGATCGAGTGCGGCGCCCGGCGCATCTGCCTCGCGGATACGGTGGGACACGCCACGCCCGCGGGCGCACGCCGCCTGGTTCGCTTCATCATCGATGAGGTGGTGCGGCCCACGGGCGAGCCGGTCAAGGTGGATTGGCACGGGCATCGCGACCGCGGGCTCGCCATCCCGAACACGCTCGCGGCGATCGACGAGGGCGTGCACCGCGTGCACGGCTGCGCGCTCGGCATCGGCGAGCGCGTGGGCAACACGGAGATGGATCTGCTGCTGGTGAACCTGAAGCTCCTGGGCCTGCACGATGGCGACCTGTCGAAGCTGCCGGCCTACGTCGAGCTGGTCTCGCGCGCGTGCGGCGTGCCGGTGCCGCCCAACTACCCGGTCTTCGGCGAGGATGCGTTCCGCACGGGTACGGGGGTGCACGCCGCCGCCATCATCAAGGCCAAGGGCAAGGGCGACGACTGGCTGGCCGACCGCGTCTACTCCGGCGTGCCGGCCGGGCTCTTCGGCCGCCGGCAGCGGATCGAGGTCGGGCACATGAGCGGCATGTCCAACGTCAAGTTCTGGCTGAGCGCGCACGGCTACGACTGCGACGATGAGGCGCTGTGCCAGCGCGTGTTCGAGCTGGCCAAGCGCGCGAACCGGTTGCTGACGGACGAAGAGATGCACGCATGCTGCCGGGAGCACGGTGCGAGGCCGGTTGCGACCGGCGACTAGGATGGAAGAGCGACGCTGGGTCTTTCTGGCCGACCCCTCGGACTACGGGTGGAACGAGCTCGTCCGCGACGCGCGCACCGTGTGGGACGGCATCAAGGGCGCGCAGGCGCAACGCAATCTGGCGCAGTGCGGGGCGGGCGACCCCGTGCTGATCTACCACACCTCGCCGGACAAGGCGCTGGTGGGCACGGCGCGCGTGAGCGGCGGTCCCCGGCCGGATCCCAAGTTTCCCGAGCGGGTCGTGGTGGACCTGGAGCCGGTGCTGCAGCTCCGGCGGCCGCTCGGGATCGCGGAGCTGCGCGACGACGGCGTGCTCTCGCAGGCGGGGTTCGTGAAGATTCAGCGGGTGGCGGTGCAGCCGATCAGTCTCGCACACTGGGACCGGGTGATGGAGAAGACGGGGACGGACCCGGGCGCCGCGCTGGCCACGGATGCGGCGGAGGCGGGAGGACCGTGAACGGATGAGCGAGCTCGAGCGGCTCCAGGACGAGTTCTTCGCATTCTGGTGGGCCGCGCATCCCATCACGGCCACTTCTGTCGGCATCCACACCCACGACACCGAGCTGGATCGTTACGACGCCGCCTCGCTCGACGAGCGCGCGCGCCGGTACCGCGAGTACGCGCACGCGTTCGAGCGACTGACTCCGCGCGATGCGGCCGAGGCGCTCGACCGTCGGCTGATCCTGAACCAGCTCCACTGGCAGCTCGTGGAGCTGGAGCAGGTCCGGGGGCACCGCCGCAACCCCGTCGTCTACCTCGAGCCGGTCCTGACCACGCTCTTCCTCATGGCCGTGCGCGAGTACGCGCCCGCGCAGGAGCGGGCCCGCGCCGCGGCGGCGCGACTCGGCGCGCTTCCAGCCCTCCTGGATGATTCCCGCGAGAACCTGACCGAGGCTGCCCCGATCCTGGTCCGCACCGCGGCAGCGGTCGCGCGCAGCGGCCTCGCGCTGCTCGAGGGCGCGCTGCCGCTCCAGCTCGGGCGTGCCCTGGAAGACGACCCCCACGAGTTCGCCCGCTGGGAGAACGCGCTGCGGGGCGCCGAGACGGCTCTGGTCGAGTACGCGGATTGGCTCGAGCACGAGCTCGCGCCCCGCGCGGCGGGCGATTACGCGGTCGGCCGGGAGGCCTTCCAGGGCCGGCTGCGCTACCTGCACGGCCTGACGGACAGCGCGGACGAGCTGTGCGCGTTCGGCGAGGCCCTGCAGCGCGAAACCGAGGCGGCGCTCGAGCAGCTCGCGCGTGAGCTCGGCAGTCGCGGCGACTGGCGTGCGCTGGTCGAGTCGGCCAAGGCCGAGCACCCGCCGGCCACGCGCTTGATCGAGGCCTACGCGGAGGAGGTGGTGCGGGCGCGTGCGTTCGTCGAAGAGCGCGAGCTGGCCAGTCTGCCGGCGGGCGAGGAGCTCGAGGTCACCGCCACGCCCGAGTACCTGCGCCCGCTCATCCCGTACGCCGCCTACCAGTCGCCCGCCGCGCACGAGGTCGAGCAGAAGGGCTTCTTCTTCGTGACGCCGCCGTCCGCGCAGGCCGACCCTGCGCTGCGCGACCACTCGGTCCACGGCATTCCCGTCACCGCCCTGCACGAGGCGTATCCCGGGCATCACCTGCAGCTCACGCGCGCGAACCGCGCCGCGACCGAGGCGCAGCGCGTGTTCTGGACCCCGGTCTTCGCCGAGGGGTGGGCGCTCTACTGCGAGGAGATGATGTGGGAGCAGGGCTTCTACACCGATCCGCGTCAGCGGCTGCTCCAGCTCAAGGACCTCCTCTGGCGCGCGTGCCGGGTGGTGCTCGACGTGGGGTTGCACACGCGGGGCTGGTCACCGGAGCGCGCGGTCGAGTACCTCGTGCGCGTGGCCGGGCTCGAGCGTGCGAACGCGGAGGTCGAGGTCCGGCGCTACTGCTCCGAGCCGACGCAGCCGCTCAGCTACGCCGTGGGCAAGCGCGAGATCCTCCGGCTGCGCGAGCGCTTCCGCGCGCGCGCCGGCAGCTCGTTTCGCCTGCGCGACTTCCACGACCGGCTGCTCTCCTGGGGCACCATCCCACCGGGCCTGGTCGCGCATGGCCTCGGCCTCAGTTGACAGTCGACAGTTTACAGTTGACAGCGTATTGGGTGCGCCTTCGCGTTCGCTGTGAACTGTCGACTGTGAACTGTAAACTGTGAACTGTAAACTATGAACTGTGAACTTTTTCATGCGCGCCATCCGCATCCACCAGCACGGCGGCCCCGACGCTCTGCGCCCGGAGGACGTGCCGCTCGCCGAGCCCACAGCCGACCAGGCCCGTGTACGCATCCACTTCGCCGGCATCAACTTCATCGACGTCTATCATCGCACGGGGCTGTACCGCATCGAGCCGCCCTTTACGCCCGGCGTGGAGGCGGCGGGCGTGGTCGAGGCGGTGGGCCCGGTGGTGAGCGAGGTGCGTCCGGGCGACCGCGTCGCGTACGCGTCGGAAGTCGGCGCCTACGCGGAGCAGGCGCTCGTGCCCGCCTGGAAGCTCGTGCCCGTACCCGCCTCACTCGAGCTGAGCGACGCCGCCGCCCTCATGCTCCAGGGGATGACCGCGCACTACCTGGTGCACAGCACCTATCCCGTGGCCGATGGCGAGACGATCCTGGTGCACGCGGCCGCGGGCGGCGTGGGACTCTTGCTGGTGCAGCTCGCGAAAGCCAGGGGCGCGCGCGTCATCGGGACGGTCTCCACGGAAGCGAAGGCGGCGCTCGCCCGCGAGGCCGGCGCGGACGACGTCGTCCTGTACACGCGTGAGGACTTCCTCGCCGCGGCGCGCCGGCTCACGGGCGGACGCGGGGTCGACGTCGTCTACGACTCCGTCGGCCGGGATACGTTCGAGCGCAGCCTGGAGTGCCTGCGGCCGCGCGGGTATCTGGTGCTGTACGGGCAATCGAGCGGACCCGTGCCGCCGTTCGATCCCGGGCGGCTCGCGCGCCTGGGTTCGCTTTTCCTCACGCGCCCGTCGCTCGGGGATTACACGGCCGACCGGGACGAGCTGCTCTGGCGCGCCGCCGACCTGTTCCGCCGCATCGAGGAGAAGACGCTGCGGGTCCGGATCGACCGTGTGCTGCCGCTCGAAGAGGCGGCCGAGGCGCACCGGCTGCTCGAGGGGCGGAAGACCGCGGGGAAGGTGTTGCTGCAGGTCGGTCAGGGCCGCTAATCCGTTGCCCTGTCGTTACATTCCCGTGATGCCTGGGTATTAGGATTCCGCTGGGTCCGTTGCGGTCTTCGCGGTGAAGCTGGAGCGGCGGCAGAGACGAAGTCGACCATGGCCGTGCAACCCAAACCCACGCCC